>CAYRZP010000051.1:2306-15154 GCA_964428885.1 uncultured Lentisphaeraceae bacterium | reverse complement strand
TCCTGCGCGGGGTGCAGGCCGATGCAGGGGCGCAGTGTCCGCCGCTATCCTGCGGGCGTGCGCGGCGTCGGTGCGGGGATTATTTGAATGAATGGTGACTTGTAAAGAGTCAAACGGGGTTCTTCGCCCAGTCATAATCACCTGTCAGTGTGACAGGACATTTTCGAGTTCCGACAGTTTCGATTGTTCGAACCTGAATGTCTTAAATTTTCTCAATCAAAGGGATCTCCCTTGTATGTCCTATCCGCCGACTTTGGTTGACAAGCAATCCAATTTCGGCAAATATGGATGTCATGAAATACATCCAAAGAGCCCTTGACCCGCTCATCAGGCATACGCTCGAACGAGGGAGAAGCATATTCCTGTTTGGCGCGAGGCAAACGGGTAAAACCACGCTGGTCAACCGGCTTGAACCTCAGTTGGCTATATCTTTTATCCGGCCGGACGTCCGGCTGCGGTATGAGAAGACCCCTGCCTTGCTGCGCGGTGAAGTGGAGGCGTTGTCGCCGCTGCCTTCCGGAAGGCCTCCGCTGGTGGTGCTTGATGAGGTGCAGAAGGTCCCGGAGATCATGGATGTGGTGCAGGACCTGATCGACCGCGGCGTGGCCCTGTTCCTGCTGACCGGATCGAGCGCCCGCAAATTGCGTCGTCACGCGCAAACCAATCTGCTGCCGGGGCGTGTCACAGTCATGCATCTGGATCCTTTCGGGGTCAAGGAGTGGCCCGGCGGAAGCCTGGAAGAACGCCTGCTGGACGGGGCGCTGCCTGGAATCGTCAGCGTGCGTGATCCGGAGGACCGGGAGCAGGACCTGTCCGCCTATGTCACAACGTATCTGGAGGAGGAGATCAGGGCTGAGGCGGCGGTCCGCCATTTGGGGAGCTTTGCCCGGTTTCTTGAATTGGCGGCCTCGGAGTCCGGCGGAATCATGAACCTGCGCAAACTGGCCTCTGAAATCGGCGTTGCCCATACCACCATCGGCAGCTATTACCAGATTCTGGAAGACTGCCTGATCGCCGAGCGCATAGAACCTTTGACCGCAAGCGCAACGAGAAAGAAGCTCACGCGCTCGGACCGGTTCCTCTTTTTCGACATGGGCGTGCGCCGGCTGGCCGCACGCGAAGGTCGGCAGCCGCCACGGTCTCAATGGGGGATGCTGTTTGAACAGTTCGTCGGACTTGAGCTTCTCCGGTCTTTCCGTACGCAGCGGCGCTCCTTAAAGTTGCGTTTCTGGCGTGACCCTGACGGCCCCGAAGTGGACTGGGTGATGGACTGCGATGGCGTTTATGTGCCGATCGAGGTCAAATGGACGGACTCGCCCGATGCGGGCGATGCACGCCACCTCAACTGTTTCATGGCGGAGTATCCGACATTCGGGCAGGGCTACGTGGTTTGCCGTGCGCCCCGGAAGACCAAGATCAGCGATCATGTGATGGCGTTGCCCTGGCAAACCTTCCTAGACGAAATTGTTTTGTCCGTAAAGGGCTGACGACCGCTTCCGAACGGGTGTTTGCGTGAGAGTATCGTCTTACGCGGATGTAATGTCGGGGAGTTTATCCAGGGCCGACTGCATGGACGAAGAGTCCATGTGGACATAGCCGCGGCCGACGCTGGCGGAGTCGTGGCCGATGATCTCGCGGGCCACGGCCTCGCTGGAGCCGGCCATGCGCAGCAGCGTTGAATTGGCGGGAGAGCTTGCCGGCCTTGCCCTGCTCGCGTATCATGCGTTCGGACACACATTCGCCGGGTACTGCCTTCGTGACCTTTCAGCGAACTCTTGACAGGATCTAACTTCCATAACGTAACTCTTCCCTAGCGGGCTTAAATCGGATATTATTTATCCAACAAGTGATTCTTTCGGGAGCCGGTTATGTCTGTAAAAACGCCACAAAAGAAGTCTTGCCCGGGCTTGTCTATGACAGCGGCCCGCTTCTTTGCTTTCCTGTTGCTGGGAACGGGCTGCCAAATGCTGCCGCTTAAAATCGCCAAGGATCTGCCCGTGGCGCCGTACGGCACACCGCAGGGCGTGGCGGCCAGCGTCTACGGTCCGCGCGCGGCGCAGATCGCATGGACGCCGCCGCTGGCCGAAGACAAGGTTTACAGGTACCGCGTCGAGCGCGCCCTTGCCGCGGACGGGCCTTTCGAGACTGTCGCCGACGTCGCGCCCGACAAGACCCCTTACATTGACGGAACGCGCGCGGGGGCGCGTCTTGACGACAGCACCACCTACCATTACCGGGTGGCGGCCATAATGGGCCGCAAGGGCCCGATCAGCCCGCCGTCTCAAACGGCCAGTGTCATGACCCTGCCGACGCCGGAACCGCCGCCCAAGGTCACCGCCGCCGCCACCGGATCACGGGCTGTGACGGTCACTTGGGAGCGCTCGCCGTCAGAAGAGGTCGCCGCCTACCGGGTCGAGCGCGCGCCCGCCGGCGAGGACAACTACATCACCGTGGCCACGGTCAGCGAGACCACCTGCGTCGACGGCGGCACGCCCGCCTCGACCCTGCAAGACAGCGCCGACTACCGGTACCGCGTCATCGCCGTCAACAGCGTGGATTCGCAGAGCAAGCCTTCGGCGACCGCCGAGGTCAAGACCATGCCGCCCCCGGCGCCCGTGAAAGGGCTGGCGGCCACATCGCACGAAGTGCGCTGCGTGCCGCTGAAATGGGAGGCGAGCCCGGAGGCGGACGTGGTGCGCTATGACATCTACCAGGCGCGCGAACCCGGCGGGCCGTTCAGCAAGATCGGCTCGGCCCAAGGCCTGCAGGCCACTTCTTTCCTGGTCGGCGAAGCCAACCCCGGCAACCTGGAAGACGAGGGCAAATACTTTTTCACCGTCCGCGCCGTCAACGCCGTCACCGCCGAAAGCGCCGATTCCGAGATCGTGCAGGCTGTCACGCGCGACATCCCGCCCGAGGTCAGTCAGATAACGGTTGTCTCGGCCCGTCCGCGCGAGGTGCCGGTATCGTGGCAGCCCAGCGCGGACAAGACCGTGACAGGGTATGAGCTTTGGCGCGCCGAAGCCGGCTCTGACGACTGGGCGCAGGTGGCGCGGATCAACGGCCGCGAGTCCGTCAGTTTCCTTGACCGCGGCGGCGAAAAAGACCCCGCCAAGCTCGGCCAGCTCAAGGACGGCACGGAGTACCAGTACAGGATCATCGCCTTCAACACCGCCAACGTGCGCTCATCCGCATCCGACCCGGTCTCCGTGACCACCAAGGTCATCCCGTCCACCCCGGCGGGACTGGCGGCCACCCGCGGCACGGCTGGCATGGTGACGCTCACGTGGCAGGCCAATCCGGAGAAGGACATCAACGGCTACCGGGTGGAGTCCTCCAAGCGCGCCGACGACGGTTTCCGCGAGTTCATGTTCGTGCCGGCGTCGGCCGGCTCCGCTGCCATGACTGCGACGGAGGCCGGTCTGGAACCGGGCGAAGTGCGCTATTACCGCGTCCGGGCGCGTGACAACGAGCGCCTTGAAAGCGAATGGTGCGAACCGGTGGAGGGCAGGGCCAAACCGCTGCCGGACGCCCCGTCCGCGCTGCAGGCCGCGGCGGCCGGACAGGCCTTCGTGATCTCATGGCAGCCGCCGCCGCAGAGCGACATCACCGGCTACCGCGTCTGGGCGCAGAAACGCCTGATGCTGGGCTGGGATCTGATCGGCACCGTGACCCAGAACAACTACCGGCTTGAGCTCGACGGCGAGGCCCGCCTGCCAGTGATAGCCGTGACGGCGATTGACCAAGACAAACTGGAGAGCGCAAAGAGCGAACCTTTGAAACTGGCCCGGTAATAACCGCCGCCTTTCACAGTCCCGTCGTTCCAATGACGTTACCGATAAGGAGTAAACCGCCGTGGACAACCTATTCGCATACCTCAAAAGCGCCGAGCTGAGTGATGTCGGCAAAAAGCGCAAGAACAACGAGGACTCCGTGGTGAGCCTGCCGGAAAACGGTCTGTTCTGCGTGGCCGACGGCATGGGCGGCGTGCAGGGCGGCGCGGTCGCCAGCCAGGCGGTGGCGGATGCCCTGCGCGAAGCCTTCACGGATTCGCCGGACGGGCCTTTCGCAGTGACCGCCAAAGCCTCGGCGCGCATTGTCGCGCGCGCGCTCAACGGCGCCAGCCAGTGGATCAAGACGCGGGCCGATGAACGCGGCCTGGCCGGCTCAGGCTCGACCGCCGTGATCCTGGCCTTCGACCGCGTCACGCCCGGCAAAGCCTTGGTCCTGCACGCCGGCGACAGCCGGGCTTACCGCCTGCGCGCGGACAAACTGTTCCAGATCAGCGCCGACCATTCGGTCGCCGCCGCCGCCGGACTCGCCAACGAGCGGGATCTGCCAGCCATGTTCCGCGGGGTGATAACGCGCGCGGTCGGCCTGGATTTCACGGTCGAGCTGGAGGAGACCGAGACGGATGTCGCGCACGGCGACCTTTTCCTGCTTTGCTCGGACGGGCTCACCAAGATGGTGCCGGACAAGCTGATACACAAGATCCTGCGCAAGCACGCCTCGGAGGCACTGGACGAACAGGCCAAGCGGCTGGTTGACGCGGCGCTGGAAGCCGGCGGCGAGGACAATGTCACGGTGCTGCTCGTGCGCGTAGAAGACAACCTGCCGCAGGCGCCGACCATGGAGATCCCGCCCGAGACCCTTGCGCTGGAAGCCTTGCCAGTGACGCCGCCCGCTTCCGGCAAGGCGGTCACGGCCCCTGCGGCCGAAACCGCCGAGCGCGGCTTAGATGCCCCGACCGCCGAGACCGGCCAGACCCCGCCCACGCCTTGCTCCGGCAGCGGGCACACGCCCGCGCCCGTGACCGACACGGCAACAGACGGGTTGGCCACGGTACCGCAGAAATCGCCGCAGCGCAGCCTCGCCTTGCTGTTCGTGCTGGTAGTCGTGCTCTTCGCCGCGGCAGTCGCGGGTTTAAGGGCAATCTATCTGCGCGCCCAAGGCCGGCACCTGCCTGCGCGAACCGGCGCGGCTGAAAGCGCCGCCCCGGCGGCGGACGAGAGCCGCGCGCCGACACAAGACCATTAGCCGCCCGCAAAAGATTATTAACGCTGAACGCCTAACTCAGAACGCTGAACTCAGAACCCTTGGTCCGTCCGTTGCGGGCGGGGACGCCCGCGCTCCCGACTTTTTACCTCTTACCTCCATTACCTTACTTCTCCCATGGATGAACAACAGAAAGACCGCGTCGGTGATTATGAGCTGCTCGGACTGATCGGCGACGGCGCCCAGGGCCGCGTCTATAAGGCGCGCCGCATCCCGGCGCCGGGAAAGGAAGGCGAGGAGCCCGCGCCCGAAGACCTGGTGGCGCTGAAGGTCGTGCGCATCACCGGCGAGGACGAGAAGGCACGTCTGAAGTTTCAGGAGCAGGCCGACATCCTGCGGCGGCTTTCGCACCCCAGCATCGTGGCCTACCGCGACTGCTTCCCGTGGCACGCCGGCGAATGGGACGAGTCCCAGTGCCTGGCCATGGAACTGCTCGAGGGCGAATCATTGCATGACCGCCTCAAGAAGGCCTCTTCGGGCCTGGCCTGGCCGCAGGTCGAGGAGATCTTCGAACAGTGCCTGGCCGGCCTGATACACGCCCGCGAACGCGGCATCACGCACCGCGACATCAAACCCTCCAACATTTTCCTGACCAATGACGGCCGCGCCAAACTGATCGACTTCGACATCGCCCGCCGCGACGATTCCGGGCAGATGTCCACCGCCGGGTTCAAGGGCACCTTCGATTACATGGCGCCGGATTTTATCGCCATCGACGGGTTCCGCGGCGACGAGATCTCGGATGTTTTCTCGCTGGGCATCTGTTTTTACCAGGCCCTGACCGGCTCGCTGCCTTTCGAGAAGCTCGGCGACAACGCCCACATCGGCTATCTCAACCGCTGGCGCGACAGCGCCAACCCCACGCCCTCGTTCCGACCCGGCGTGTTCCGCGTGCTGGCCAACGCCAAGGCTGTGGTCGCGCGCTGCCTGACCGCCCGCCGCGAGCAGCGCTACCAGTCGTTCGCGGCCATGCTCGAAGACTTCCGCAAGATCCGCTACCGCCGCGTGCGCCACAAGAACAAAGACGAGTACGAGCTGCTGGCGGTGCTGGGCCGCGGCGGTTTCGGCGAGGTCTTCAAGGCGCGGCGCGTCTCCGACGGCATGCTCGTGGCCGTCAAATACCTTTTCTCGGAGAAGCAGTCCGACCGCTTCATCAAAGAGGCCAAGATCCTGCAGCAGTACCCGCATCCGAACCTGGTCAAATACGTGGACTTCATGGTTCTGGACGGCGCGGCCGGCGAAAAGCAGTTTTTCCTGGTCATGGAATTCCTGGAAGGCATGCCGGGCTGGACCTTGCGGCCCCGCCTCAAGAACGAGGGCAAGCTGGAGGTCGAGGAGGCGGTCACGCTTTTCTCCGCGTATCTCTCCGCGCTGCAGTTCCTGCACGAGAACCCCAAGCCGATCATACACCGCGACATCAAGCCCGGCAACCTTTACGCCCCGGTCGGGCAGCCCGACAAGGGCAAGATCTTCGATCTCGGCGTGGCGCGCGACGTCACCGGCACCGTGACCGTGGGCGGCGTGCCCGGAACGCTGGATTACATGGCGCCGGAGTTCGCCGATGCCGGCGGCGACCGCGGTTCTCCACAGTCCGACCTCTACGCGCTCGGGCTCTGCCTGTACGAGGCCTTGGCGGGCAAACCGGCTTTCGAGCGTCTGCCGACAGACCTTAACTCGGCCTGGATCACCTTCCAGAACCGCATCCGCAATCCGCCGCCGGTCGGCTTTGACGCCGCGGCCTTCACGCAGTACCCGCGCCTCAAGCAGGTGGTGGCGACCGCGCTGGCCCTGCGCCCCTGCGACCGTTACCGTTCCGCGGCCGACATGCGCGCGGCCTTGCAGGCGGCCCTGAAGCCGGAGGCTATGGAGCAAGACGCTTTGGACGGTCTTGATGACAACGTCGAGGTCACCATGGCCACCTTCTCGCCGCCCGGCGGGACGCAGGCGCAGCCTGCCGCGCCGCGCCTGCCGGATTTCCAGGACGAGGTGGGCGCCGCCGGTCCGGTCACCAGCGGCACCCGCGCCGTGGCCGCTTCCGAAGCCCAGGCCGCAGTGCAAGCCGCCCGCGGCGGCGCGCTGCCGCAGGCGCGGGATCTGGTGTCAGGGGTTAACCGCCTTTTCAGCCTGCACCGCAAACGTTTCATCGGCGGCGGCATCGCCGCGCTGCTGCTGGCCGTAATGGTGATCGGGCTGCGCGCGCTGTTCGCAAGCCGCGAAGAGCTAGCGGGCGAGCCGGTCTCGCTCAAGCTGCCGTCGGCGTCCAAACCCGCCGCGGCCGCTCCGGCAACAGCGTCGTCCGAGCCTCAGCAGGCTCCGCCGCCTGCCGCCCCCGCCGCGCCGGCTTCAAAGCCCGCAGTGACTGTGCCGCCGCCGGAAACGTCTGATCCGCTTTTCGCCGCCCTGCGCGACTCGCTGCCCGCCAAAATCGCATCCCCCACGGAATGGGCCGCCGCCGAGCTGGCGCTCGCCCGTCTGGAAGCCCAGCAGGGACAGCCGTGGCCGGGTCTGGACGAGACTAACAAGCAGCGGCGGCTGGACAGCCTGCGCGGGCTGCTGGCCGAGCGCGCCGCAGCCTACCTCGCGCAGCGCGGCGACGCGGTAGCGGCGCTCTATAACGCAGGGAAAGACGGCGACAGCGAACGTGACAAACTGGCCGCTATCATCGACAAGACCCCTCTGCTGAAGCGGCTGGTGGCGCTGCGGCACACCGAGGCGCTCGCCAAGGCCGACGCCGCGCGCGCGTCCAGCTCCGTGCGCGCCACCGTGGCTGAGTTACCGGCGAAGATTAAAAATGCCGATTCCGCCGGAACCCTGCAAACGCTTTTGGCGGCTTTCACGAAACTGGAACAGACCCCTGGGCTGGACCTGCCGCCTGATGCCGTGAAAAGCGTTGAGGAATCTTTTGCCGCCAAAGCCCTGGACTTCGCCAAGGACCTGGCCAAGAAAGCCGAGACGGCTTATGCGGCCAACCAGCTAAAAGAAGGCGACGTTCTTCAGAAACAACTTAAAGAACTGTCTGCCGCCCTGACTCCACGTTACGGACAGGCGGCGTTGACGCCTTTAGAACAGGCCGTAACCGCCGCCAGCCAGAACGCCGAAGTCCGCGCCCGGCAGGCTGCCGATCTCGCCAAGTCCCGGCAGGAACTGGCAGGACGCCTGGACGGCCTGGCCGCCACGCTGCCCGCTCAAGGCCCGGCCGACGCCAAAACGGTCCTGACCCTCTTCAACGCGCTCGCGGGACACAAGCCGGACGATTTCAAGGACAAGGCCGCCAAAGACAAACTTGAAGGGATTCTGAAGCGCTGTTCGGAAAGCCTGTCGGCGCTGATCGCCCAGAGCGAGCCGGTCGAGACGCGCGGCGCAAGGCTTTCAGCCGCGGCCGAGTGTCTGGCCGCGCCCGCCGCCGCCGCGCTATTGGGGCCGCAGGCCGAAACCTTGCGGTCGCAATTGACAAAGCAGCAGGGCCTTTGTGTTTTGCGCCTGACCAACAAGTTAGCCTCGCCGGTCACGGTCTCTTCCGCCACCGCCGCTTTCAGCAAGGCGAGCCTCGCGCCGGATGAGGCCAAGGTCTGGACCGTGCCCGTCCCCGGCGAGACGCTGTCGCTGTCGTTGGCGATTGACCTCGGCGCCCGCAACCGCTCCCTTTTCGCCACTTTAAAGTTGCCGCGCGGCGGCGGCCTGGAACACGTCCTGAACGCGGTCGCGGGAGCGGCTGAGGCGGCGCCTGTGACCGCAGCCGCGAAACCCGCTCCGCCTCCGACGGCAGGCAGCGAGGCCGCCGCCGCGACGGTTTCGGACAAAGCCTATTTTGAGATTTCTGTCAGCCCCCGTGACGCTACGGTCCTGGTTGACGGTAATCCGGCCTCGGGGCGCGTTGAGGTGAGCGCCGGCGAGAACCACCGGGTGAGCGCCTCGCTCAAGGGCCACAAGACCGTCGAGCAGTATTACCGGGTCAAGCCCGGCGAGACCCGCAAGATCGACCTTCTGCTCGAAAAAGAGGAAAAGCGCTCGCTGTTCGGGTTTTAGCCGTCCGCCTGTGCGGGATGTGTTTGGGGGCATTGGTGCGTGAGTTTGTGAGCATACCGGAGGGACGGCTGCCATGCCGTCCGACGGGTGACGGGCGCCCCCGCGAGACGCGCAGGCGCCTGGCGCGCGCATTGGCGCTGGCCGCCGCGTTCGCCGTCGCGAACGGAGCGACGCCGGCCTGGCGCGCGGGGCTTTTGCCGTCCCTCAGTCCCTTTAACGCCCTGCTGGCTTGCGCCGCCGGCGCCGGGGCGCTCTTCATGCTGGGGGCGCTGGCGCTGGCGCTGGTCTGCATGTTCAGGCCGCGGGCTTTTTGCCGCTGGCTGTGCCCGGCCGGCACTTGCCAGGACGCGCTGTCGTTTTTTCTCAAGCGTCGCAAGTGGATCGGGCGCGTGCCGCAGCTCGGCGTGTGGCTGGTCTTCGCGGCGTTGGGCGCGGCTTTGGCCGGGTATCCGCTTTTCGGCTGGCTTGATCCGCTGTCGCTGTTCAACGCCGCCTTCAGCCGTGCCGGGGCGGATGCCGGCGCGTGGACACGTCTGGCAGCCGCAGGCCTGCCTGCCCTGCTGGTCCTGGCGCTGCTGGCGCCGGGGCTCTGGTGCGGGCGCGTCTGCCCTTTGGGCGCGCTGCAGGATCTGCTGCGCCTGCCCGCGCGCTGCTTGGCGGCGCGTGAACAAGGCGGACAGGCCGCGGGCGCGCGGATCGGCAGGCGCGCTTTCATCGGCCTGGGGTTGGGCGCGGGCTACCGCGTGGCCCTGAGTCCGGCGCGCGCGGGTAAGGCTTCGCTGTCGGTGCGCCCGCCCTCCCGCGTGTCATCGGCGCGTTTCACGCGCCTGTGCGTGCGGTGCGGCGCGTGCGCGCGCGCCTGTCCTCACGGCATCATCCGTTTCGGCGGCGCGGCCGAAGGCTGGCACGGCATACTGGCGCCGGAGCTTTGTTTCAACGACAATTTCTGCCAGCCCTCCTGCATGGCCTGCGGCCAGGCCTGCCCCAGCGGCGCCATACCGCGCTTCACGCCGCGCGACAAGCACCGCCGCCCGCTGGGCCTGGCTGCGGTCGACCACGGCCGGTGTCTTTTAAGTGACAGCCGCGAATGCGGGACATGCGTGTTTTCGTGCCCTTACGGGGCGCTGGATCTGGCTTGGGATCCGAAAGAGATGCTCAGCCGCGTCACGGTGGAACAGAAAGCATGCACCGGCTGCGGCTGCTGCGAATACGTCTGCCCCGCCGCGCCCAAGGCCATCGCCGTCAAACCTTTGAATGGTTGATTTTCCGGGTTTGCCTACTGCCGCCGGCCGTCCTATAATGACCGTGTTGTAAAATGTATACTTGCTGACATAAAGAAAGAATGGCGTGTGATGAAAACCGACAAAAAGACCGCTTGGGCCGGCAAGGCCCTCAATTTCATCCGGCAAGGCCTGTGGGAGGCGCGTCCCGCCGACCTTCCTATGTTACGCCGGCACGGGGTGCATATACTGCGTCTGGGGACTCTGGTCGCCGCCGGGTTCAAACGCAGCCGGTGCTCGCTGCACGCCGCGTCGCTGACCTTTTTCTCGCTGATGGCGCTGATACCGGTCCTGGCGCTGACGCTGGCCATGGCGCGGGCTTTCGGCGGCGCGGAACTCGCCAAGCAACAGTTGAACCGGCAGCTCGACAACTGGATGGAGCAGATGGAGCAGGCCGCCGAGGACAAAGCCTCGGCGGCCGACGTCGCGGCACCGGACGGGAGTGCGCAACACGAGATGACCAAGACATTTTCGAAGCAGGTGCGCGAGGTCGCCGACAAGCTCTTCGCCCAGATCGACCAGCTCGGATTCGGCACGCTGGGCGGCATCGGGGCGGTGATGCTGCTGTGGACGGTGATCGGCGTGCTGGGCAAGGTCGAGTCCAGTTTCAACGAGGTCTGGGGCGTTGAAAAGCCGCGGACGCTCGTGCGCAAATTCGCGGACTATCTGGCGGTTATCATGATTCTGCCGTTCCTGATCACCGCGGCCTCGACCGTGCCGGTGGCGGCCATGGCCACGCGCTTCATGGACCAGACCGTGGGCGGCACGGCTTCCGAAGCCTTCCGTTCGCTGCTGAACAGCGGTCTGTTCAAAACCTCCGTGACGTTGGCGACCGGCACGCTGACCTTCGCTTTCCTGCTGGGCTTCATGCCGAACGCGCGGGTCAAGACCGTCCCCGCCCTCGCGGGCGGGTTTGTCACGGTGGTGCTGTTCGCGGGCTGGCTTAAATTGTGCGCCATGCTGCAGATCGGCATCGCCAATTACAGCGCGCTCTACGGCGGTTTCGCGGTGCTGCCGATCCTGCTCATGTGGGTGTACACCAGTTGGCAGATCATCCTGCTCGGTTCGGAGATCGCCTTCGCCTTGCAGAACCGCGACACATATATGCTGGAAGAGAACGCGTCAAGGTCCAGCCCGCGTGCGCGCCTGATGCTTGCGCTGGCGCTTTGCGCCGAAACCGCGCGCCACGCCAAGGACAAGGCCGGCGGGCCTTTCGCCGCTGAAGAGTTCGCGCGCCGGCAGGGCATCTCGCACCGTTTCACAAAAGACATTCTGGAGGACCTGGTCAGGCAGAATATCTTGGCCGAGGTTTACCGGCATCCCGGCGAATTTTTACTCTGCCGCTGCGGCGATACCCTGACCGTGTCCGACATCGCCAAAGCCGTGTTGGACGACGGGGCGCCCTTGGCGTCCCTCGGGCTGAAGGAACCCTCGGCGGCAATTCAAGAGTTCAGCCTTAAGCTTGACGCGACACTCGATAATGTTTTCGCCACGCCGCTGGCTGAAGCCTGTGTGTGATAGCGGGGCGAGAAGAACCCGCGAGCGATGTTGAATCGCTGATCTCGATGGTGTAAGATGCCGACATTCTTATGCAGCAGGAATTCGATTTCGTTCATGAAGACGTCCCGGTATATACCTGCAAAGGTGTTTTTTCCAACGGGTATCTGTCCAAGCTTTCCGGTAAAGACACCTCTGTCACGCCGGAATATGCAGTGCTGGAACAGCTTTGGAACCAAACCCGGATCGGACTGGTCAAGGGCAGCGAGTCTTACACACGTCTCCACTTCATCGACAAACTGCTTGAATCCTTGGGCTGGCAGTTCCTGACCGAAAACGCGCTGCGCGGTTTTACCGGAGCCTGCAAGAAACCGGACTACAGCCTCTATGCGAACCGGGAAACAATGGACACGGCCGCGGCCGCAGCGCATGACGCTGATGCCGTGCGTCTCGCTTTGACCGTTCTTGAGGCCAAACGCTTCCGCCACCCGCTCGACTCCGTGTCAAAGCGCGAGACACCCCACCTTTTCCCCTGCCAGCAGATCCAGGAATATCTGCGCCTCGCCCGCGATGAGCGCGGGAAACGGTTTTTCGACTGGGCCATCCTGACCAACGGCAACGAGTGGCGCCTGTACACCGAGCGCTCCTCGGCCGACGCCTATTTCGCTTTCACGCTTGTCAACCCCGACGGCTCGCTTTGCACGCCCGAGGCGTTCCAGATCTTCCGCGCCCTGTTCAGCCCGGCGGCTTTCGTTCGCCGTCCTGACGGCCGGTGCGCTCTCGATGATTTTCAGACCGAGTCGGTCCGCTTCCAGACCGAACTCGAAACCAACCTCAAGCGCCGCGTCTTTGATGTGCTGGAGGAGCTGGCCACGGCTTTTGCCGACCACCCTGACAACGCCATCAGACCGGAGGACTACACCGCCGTCTATGACGCCTCGCTGGTCTTTCTCTATCGCCTGCTCTTTGTGCTCTACGCCGAAAGCCGCG
>CAYRZP010000051.1:0-2206 GCA_964428885.1 uncultured Lentisphaeraceae bacterium | reverse complement strand
TGATCTTCGCCCAGCCGCCCGCGCGTTCCGGCGACCGGCAGGTGCGCATTCTGACCGACGAGACGATCGATTACGCCAGCCTGCACGTGCGCCAGCTCGGCGACATCTACGAGGGTCTGCTCGGCGGCAGACTCGTCCGCGAGAACGGCCGCCTGCGACTGAAGGACGAGTCCGGCGATAAGAACCACCGTGACGGCATCATCTATACGCCCGACTGGATCGTCGAGTTCCTCGTCCGCGAGACTCTCACGCCCCTGCTCGCCGAGATCGGCGAGTCGCCCGATGTCCGGCGCGCCCTCGCCGCAAAATCCGATGAACGCCGCCGCGACAACGCGTTCGCCTACGCCGCGCTGCGCCTGAACATCGTGGATCCGGCCATGGGCAGCGGCCATTTTCTCGTGCGGGCCGTTGAGTGGCTGGCGGACCGGATCGTCGACCATCCCACCACGCGCCGCATGACCGAGCGCATCGTCGCCACCGGCGCCGACCGCCGCACGCGCGAGGCGATCCTTGCGGCGGGCTTCATCCCCGTGCCGCCCGGCGTGCCACAGGAGCAGGCCGAAACCGCCTACTGGCGCCGCCGCGTCGTGGAGTCCTGCATCTACGGCGTGGACATCAACCCCATGGCCGTCGAGCTGGCCAAGCTCGCCCTCTGGCTCACCTGCATCGCCGCCGACGAGCCGCTGAACTTCCTCGACCACCATCTGATGTGCGGCAACTCGCTCCTCTACGCCCGCCCTGACGAGATGAACCGCCTCCCCGCGCGTCCCGGCGACCGCGAGCGCTTCGACGATTTCACCACTCATCTGCCCGCGCTGCTCTCCGCCGCCGTGCGCCGCAACCTCGCCATCGAGGCCGAAGCCAGCACCGAAATGGAGATCGTCAAGAACAAGGAGGCCGCGTGGCGCAAGGTGCAGGCCGAACTCGCCCCGCTCGTGGCGCTGGCCGACCTCTGGGCCGACCACCTCGCCCGCGCCGACGGGCCGCTCACCGATCTCGAATGGCGCGAGCAGCTCCAGCACCTCTGCACGCCGGACGCCGTACCCGAGCCCGACCGCCCGCGCGTGACCAAGTCCGCCCGCGCGCTCGGAAAACAGGCGCAAACGCTCCGCGCGAACCTCAAACCGTTCCACTGGCAGATTCTTTTCCCCGACGTGTTCCATGCGGAGGACGGAACGCCGCTCCCCGACGGCCGCGTCGGCTTTGACGCGGTTCTGGGCAACCCCCCGTACGTCTCCACGCACACCAGTTCCGGCGCGGGCTGGCGCGACCACCTCGCGGCCCGCGACGGCTACCTCGACGACCTGTACGTCCACTTCACGGGACTTGGCTTCAATCTCCTGCGCACCGGCGGACGCTTCGGCTTCATCGTTTCCGACACCTTCTTCACCCTCGCCAGCAAGCTCCGCATGCGGCAGATGCTGCAAGACAACCGGCTGTGCATCCTCGGCCAGTGCGACCCCTTCGACGTGACCGTGGATGCCGCTGTTTTCGTGGCCGAGAAAACCGACGCGGCCCACCCCGCGCCGCCGGAAGCGGAGACGCTCTTCGTCCAAGCCCGCCCGCGACGCGAGGACGGCGTGATGTCCCGCCCCGACCTTGATCTGCCGGAGTTGCCGACGATCAGTGGTAAAACGTTCAACGCTCAACGTTCAACGCGTAACGCTCAAGGCGCTACGGCGGATCCGGAGGTCTCCCCGTTGAACGTTGAGAGTTGTGCGTTGAACGTTGAGCGTTCTTTCAAGTCCCTGCGCCTCCACCGTGTGCCGACCGCGATATACCGCGACGCGCACAAACGCGTGTTTTTCGAGCCCCGTCACGGCACGCTCGCGCTCTTCGACCGCTTCAACCCGGTGGTCAAAGAGCTGACCGCGCAGTGGTGGACTCGCATCGAGACCTCTGAGAAATTCAGTCAGAACCGCGAGGTCATCGCCGCCTACCATGCGACCCTGAAGCCTGGCGACGTCACGCTCGTCGGCCTGATCGCCGAGGGCGGGCAAGGCATGCGAACCGCCAACAACGCCCGCTTCCTCGGCTACCTGCAAGGCACCCCCCAGGCCGCGGGGCTCACCGCCAAGCGCGACGCGTGGACGCGGCGCTGGCTGGCGGACGCCCCGGTGAAGGAGCGCTTCCTTGAGCTGCTCAAACAGCACGGCGGCAACCCCGCGCGGCCGCTCAGCGATCCCGCCGCCTGGGAGGCGTGCGT
>CAYRZP010000050.1:0-15320 GCA_964428885.1 uncultured Lentisphaeraceae bacterium | reverse complement strand
GCAGCGCTTCGCGCGGACTCGCCGCGGCCGCCGCCCTTAAGGCCGCCATGCCCTCCTCGGAAGCGCCCCCGGCCAACAGCGCCAGCGCCGCCGCGGCCTTGCTCCTCGCGCGCGCGCACTCCTCGGCCCTCGCGCGGACAGCCACGTAAACATCATCGTCCATGCCCTCAGGCACAAGCCAGCGGAAATCCGGCGCGCGCGCCGCGTTCAGAAACTCCGGCCCAGCCACCGGCACGCCGCCGAACGCCGCGCGCGGGGCCTGCCAGGCGTGGCGGCAGTGCGAAACCTTGCCGGCCTGCGCCACCCAGCTTTTCAGCGCCGGCCCGCCGCACACGAAACCGGCCAGCACATCCGGCAGCGCCGACACGCCCGCCCGCGCGCAATCCCGTGTCACAGCCTTGCGCTCGAAAACCCCCAGCGCCTTGTCGGCCGCCACCCTGAAAGGTTGGCCGCAGCCGACCAGCAGCCAGTCGTACACCCCCGCGCTCCACACCTGAACATGCGGAAACGCGTCCGCGAAATCCTCGGCGACCGCCGCGAACCGCCGCTCGGTCAGTAAACGCGCGTCCAGATGCAAAGCGGTTATGCCCCCAGATCTCAAGGCCTTCCGGCATTTCTCGAACAGGCCACGGCTGTAAGCGCGCCGCGTGCCACGCATCCACGCCGGCTCATTCGCCAGAAAGATCACATCGTAACGCGCCTTGACACCCAGCCTGGCCCGCGGCCACCGCAACCCCGCCAGCCCTTCCTCGCCGCCGCCGACCAGTTCCTCGGCCGCCAACATGGCTTTGACCGCATCCCGATCCGCGCCGGCGCAGACGACGCTGCCCGCGCCCGCCCGCACTGCGAACGGCATGTATAAACCGGCCTCCGGCCCGAAATAAGCCACCTTGTCAGCCCCCGGGCACAACAGCAGCGGAATGTAGCCGGTCAATACCCGAGCCGTGTGGAAACGGTTACCGAAAAGCAGCGGGCGGCCGTCCAACGTGAACACGAACTGATAATCACGGTCTTCATAGGCGGCGATCGCGTGGTGACGCGACCTGCGCGCGAAAACCGGCTCGCCGCAGGCGAACCCGCTGTCGCGGTACACCAACCGCGAAAAAATATTCTCGTGCAGCAAACGGCTCTGCCGCCCCGAGCGGCCGGCCGCCAACGCCGCGGCCAGCAACAGCGCCGCGGCCAGCAAACCCCAGCCGCGCCGCCTGCCGATGGCCAGTACCGCCAGTATGCCGAACCACCACACCGCCAGGCGCAAGACGCCCTCGACGCCAGCCGCCGGCATCAGGAGGCTGCAGGCCAGGCCCCAGCCGGACACGGCCGGGACCAGCCCGAGCAGGAACACCAAAGTGAACACCTGCCCCGGCGTCCCGGAATCACGCTTGCCAGTCGCCGGCAACGCCGCGTAAACCGCGACGCCCGCCAAAACAGCCTGCGGCAGACAAAAAATGGCGGCGGTCTTGGCAAGCGCCACCAGATACTGCGGGAAAGTCCGGCCCAGGTCGCCCAAAATGCGGCGCCACCCTTCTGCCACGCCCGCTGACAGACCCTGCTGGACAACCGCCCAGCACCCCATCAGCAAAAAAAGCGCGCCGAGCGCCGCCGCTGGCGCTGGCCGCCAACGCCAAACCGCCGCGGCCAGGATCAGGCCGACCGCCACCCCGACCAGAACCGTGACGCCGCAGGCGCACGCCGAATACACCGTGCGGCCGGCCAGCGCGTCAAGCGCGCCCAAAGACGCGGCAAGCATAATGCCCCACATCAGCCCCGCCGCCGCACATGCGGCAACCCTGATCTGCCCCCTGTCAACAAGCGTGGTCATAGAAAAGTAGCTTTTAATGGCGCTCCGTGAAAATTGGCCCGCCCTTTTTAATCACTGCCGATCATAACCCGCAGCGCTCAAGCGCGCGGAAAGCGTCCGGCAGACGGCGAACCAGATCCGTGGCGCAAAGCGCGGTCTGTCCGCCTTCGAAAGCCGCGAAGTCGCCGGCCGCGCCGTGCGCCCACACCGCCGCGCAGGCGGCTTGGAAAGCGGTCAGCCCGCGCGCCCACAGCGCACCCGCGAGTCCGGCCAGCACATCCCCGACACCACCGCTCGCCATGCCGGGGTTGCCCGTCAGATTCAGCCACGGCACGCCGCCGGGCTCGCATACTAAAGTGCCCGCGCCTTTAAGCACCGCCACCGCCTGATAAGTTTCCGCCAGCCTGCGCACGGCCGCAACGCGGTCGGCCTGCACCTCGTCCGTTGTGATCCCCAGCAGCCGCGCCGCTTCGCCGGGATGCGGGGTGAGCAGCAGCCGCTGCGGGCCGCGCGGCACGAAAGCGCCTTCCGCACACAGCGCCGCCAGCGCGTTCAAACCGTCTGCGTCCAGCACCAGACGGCCGGTGCCGTCCGCAAGCAGCCGCCCGACAATCTTGCGTGCCTGCCCGCCGGCCGTCATGCCCGGCCCCGTCACCACCGCGTCAAACCCCGAGAAATCTTCGCGCCACGCTCCAAGCGCCTCGTCCGACAAAGCGCCGTCTTGCGTCGCGAGCGCCTGCGCCATCGCCTCCGGCACATGCGCCGCCGCCGCGGCGAGGCTCTGCTCCGGCGCCGCCAGCGTCAACAGACCCGCGCCGCCGCGCAACGCTCCCAGCGCCGCCAGCACCGGCGCGTGCGGCAACCCCGCCGAACCGCCGATCACGCAGACATGGCCAAATTCGCCCTTGTGCGCCGAACGCGCGCGCGGGGCGAGCCAGCCGGCCAGTTCCGGCAGCGCGATGATCTGGCACGGACTCGCGTCCGTACTCCGGTCGCACTGCTCGTCCGTTATCCCTATGTCGGCCACAATCAGGTGCCCGACACGTCCGGCCTCCGCCTGATTCAGAAAACAGCGCTTAGGACGGGCAAAGGTCACCGTCACGTCCGCCCGTACCGCCTCTCCCTGCACAGCGCCGGTGTCGCCGTGCATGCCGGACGGCAGGTCTACCGCCACCACCAGCGCACGCCGCCGCATCGCGTTGATCCACCGTATGGACCGCTCGGCCGCGCCGGACGGAGCTCCTTGGCACCCGGTCCCCAACACGCCGTCCACGATCACACCGTTACGCAACAGGCTGCCGGACATCACCGCCACATCCTCATCCCAGCTCTCGGGCGAGGCCAGCACGAGATAAGGCACCCCCGCCGTGCGCATCTCGTCCCACGCTTCCCGCGCGTCGCCTTTCAGCACCGCCGGCACGCATGTCATGATCACCTGCACGTTGAATCCGTCTTCAAAAAGGCAGCGCGCCGCCACGCAGGCGTCGCCGCCGTTATTGCCGTGCCCGGCGATCAGCACCACGCGGCGTGTGCGCTTTAACGCGGCCGCTGTCTCGACCGCCATTGCCACCGCCGCGCCGGCCCGGCTCATCAGGATCATGCCGCCCCCATCCGCCTTGCCGATCGCGTCGCGGTCTGCCTGCCGCATCTGTTCTACCGTCAAAACCTTCATGCCTTGCCTCCGCCCTTCCCGTCCGCCCGCTGGCAACGGGCCGCAGCCTTGTCGAATTGCGCCGCAGCCTGCTTTACGAACGCGCGTTTGGCCGCATATTTGCCGGGATAGAAACCGCCCTTGAAACCCGCCATCACCAGACGTTTGAATCCGGCCAAGTCAAGGCCGCACGCCTCCGTCACGAGCGCCAGTTCGCGGTTGATGTCGGTGTGCGACACCAGCGTGTTGTCTGTCGCCACGGCCACGGCCATGCCGTAAGCCACCATGCGCCGCACCGGATGGTTGGCCATGTCGCCGCCGAGCTCCGGTATCGTCTGAAGATTGCTGGTCGGGCAGACCTCGATCGTCACGCGCATGGTCGCGATGTAGTCCGCCAGCGCCTCGATGAACGCCGCCTTGTCGGTGACAGCCGCGCTCTTGACGCGCGCCGCGTCGAACAGGAATGTGCCGTGGCCGATGCGCTCCGCGTGGCAACGCGCGATCGCCTCGTAAATGGACTCCGGCCCGTAGGCCTCGCCGGCGTGCACGGTCTTGCGCAGGAAATGGCGGTGGGCTTCCTCGTAAGCCGCCACATGGTGCCCGGCCGGATACCCGGACTCCTCCCCGGCCAGGTCGAACCCCGTGACACGTACGCCGAAACGGTCGCGCGCGGCCACGGCCACGCGCACAGCCTCGAGCGACGCGATCGAGACCAGGTCGCGGCGCTTCATGCCCGGCAGCACGTCCAGCAAGGAGTCATAATAACCGCTCATGCCGCGACTGAAATTGCGCATCGCGCAGCAGATGATCGCCCATTCGAACGGCATGTCCTCACCGTCCGAGACCGGCTTGGAAACGTTGTGCCGCGCGGCCGCGCCCGAAAGCCCGTCGTTGACGGCCTTGAGCGCGCGCAAGCAATCCTCGCCTGAAGCGGACAGCAGTTGCGGCGCGAAACGGATCTCCATGTAGCGCACCCCCTGCCGCAGCGAGTCCTCCGCCAGCTCGCAGGCCACACGCTCCAGCGCCTCGGGGTCCAGCAGGACCGCACACGTGTACCTGAAGCCCAGCAGATACTCTTCCAGACTTTTGTACTCCGGCCTGAAAACCAATTCTTTCAGCCCTTCGGCCTCGTAAGACGGTAGCGCGACGCCCCGATCGCGCGCCAGCTCGATCAAGGTGGACAGGCGCATCGACCCGTCCAGATGCGTGTGGATGTCGCTCTTGGGCACAGCCTCGATCAGTTCGCGCTCTATCACTAACGCTCCTTTCAGGTCTCAGGCCGCGTCCGGCACCAGCTCCGGACGCCACCGGCTCAGGAAACAGACCGTGTAGCCCCTGAAAAACAGGAACCATGGCAACATCGCGACCGCCCCGAAATACGGCAGCATGAATGGGATGAAGCCGAGGCAGCAGGTTAGCAGTCCGAAAGCGAGCACCGCCAGCCCCGCCGCTAAAGCGCAGGACACGCCGCACACCAGATACCCCATGACCGCGAACGGATACTGGTTGCAGAGCGCGAAGACCGCCAGCCAGGCGCGGGACGGGCCGACCCCTTGCCAATACATGACCGGCACTACGAAGGCTTTCGTAAGATGCGACACCAGCCCTGACACCGCCAGCGTCAGGAACGCCGCGGCGGCGCATACCGCCGCGTTTGTGATCAGCGCCCCGCCCCACACCTTGCCTGCCGCCATGTATGGTCTGATCACATGACCGTATGCCAGCGCGCCGTCAAGCAGCAGCAGGAGCGTGACAATCAGGAACAGATAGACACGCCAGACGAAAAGCTTTTGGCCGGCCGCGCGCGAGGCCGCCCAGCACTGCCGGATCGGCGCGTCCGGACGATACCAGCGGTGCAGGAACATGAAATCCCCGCGCGACCGCAGTTTGCAGAACAGGAGCGCGAACAGCAGTGTGAAGGCGGCAACCGATATTTCGGCGATCCCCGCCGACCGCCACGACAAAGTTGATAGGCGATCCAGAAGTGCGTCAAACAACACTTTCAGGCCATCGCCGGACTCGGCCTTGGCCAGAACCGTTTTATCGCCTGGATTGAATGACAACTGCGTGCCGATGTAAGCGAGCCAGGCGCAGAAACCGATGCTGAACCAGCGGGTCGGATCAAAGGGCTTGAAAAGCGTCGCGACAGTCCGCGCGAAAGCTTGCGACACCGCCGCCAGGCTTGAGGGACGTCCGCCGGCGACCCCGGTCAGCGGCGCGGCGGCATCAGGCCTTGCCTCAGGCAGCGGCGGCGCAGCAAAGCGGTCAGGCTCGAAAAGCCCGCGCACCTGGCCGGCTTCGCCCCATTCCGGACCGAATTCCGGCTGCCATACCAAGTCGGTCGGCTTCAACTGGCCGGACAGCGCCAAAGCGCGCAAATCCTCGAAAGCCAAAGGCCCGCGCCTTTCGCCGCCCACCGCATAATACCAGACCGCGTCCATCACACCCCCCGTTTAATCGCAGACAACAGCTCCGGTCAGCTCGCTGGCCGAACACAACCCCTGCCGCCGCATGTACTCCTCAATCCCGTCAATCACGCGCAGGCAGACGGACGGGTCGATGAAATTGGCCGTGCCGACCGCCACGGCCGCGGCGCCGGCCAGCATGAACTCGACCGCCTGCTCCGGACCCATGATCCCGCCCATCGCCAGAATCGGCACCCGCGCGACCTGAGCCGCCTCCCACACCAGCTTGACCGCCACAGGATGGACCGCGCTGCCGGACAGCCCTCCCACCTTGTTGGCCAACACCGGACGCCTGGTCTCGATGTCGATCGCCATGGCCGGCAATGTGTTGATCATGGACAGGGCGTCCGCCCCGGCATCCTGCGCGGCACGCACGAACACCTTGATGTCCGGCACATTCGGCGCCAGCTTCGGCATCAGCGGCAATGTCGTCGCACGACGCACCGCAGCCACCAGCGACGCCGCGGTCCGCGGATCAGTGCCGAACGCGCTGCCGCCCTCCTTGACGTTGGGGCATGATATGTTGAGCTCCAACCCCGACACACCCTCGACCTCGCTCAGGCGCCGCGCCACCTCGACGTACTCGCTTTCGTCGGTGCCCCAGATGTTCACGATCACCGGCACGCCCGTCGTCCGCAGGAAGGGCATGTAATTCCGCGCAAAGCCGTCCACGCCCGGCCCCTGCAGCCCTATGGCGTTGAGCATCCCGCCCGGCACCTCGACATGCCGCGGCAGCGGGTTGCCCGGCCACTCCCGCAGGCGGATGCCTTTGACCGTGATGGCGCCCAGACGCGTCACGTCCACCAGCCCGGCATACTCCTGGCCGTAACCGAAAGTGCCGGAGGCCACCGTCACCGGATTCTTCATGCGTATGCCGCCCAGATCCACCGACATGTCAATTTTCTGTCGCGTAACATTCACCATAAACACCCTAACATTCAGGCTTCAGAATGGCTTCCCCCGTCTCCCGATTAACACCCCTTCACCACACTATCTCGCGCGCCTCGAACACCGGGCCGTCGTGGCACACCCTGCCGATCCATGTCGAGCCGTCCGCGCGCCGCAACTTCTGCACACATGCCAGGCAGGCGCCGACCCCGCACACCATACGTTTGTCGAGCGAGAGCCAGCCGCGGATCCCGTGCTCCAGCGCCCGCGCGCCAGCCGCGCGCAACATGCCCTCGGGGCCGCAAGCGAAAATCTCACCGCACCGCCTTTGCTGCCGCAGCCGTTCCATCTCCCGATCCAGCAAGTCGGTCACCAACCCCTTCTCGCCCGCCGAGCCGTCTTGCGTGGCCACCCGCACATCCCAGCCGATGCGCGTGAAATCTCCGGCGGCGAGAATGTCGGCCGCCGTACGACCGCCGATCAGCGCCACGCCCTTGCGCTCCAGACGCCCGGCCAGGAAAAACAGCGGGGCCACGCCGTATCCGCCCGCCACCAGCACCGGCACCCCCGCCGGCTCCAGCGGGAACCCGTTGCCCAACGGCCCGATCACCTGCAGCCTGTCGCCCTCGCGCAGATGCGTCATCACCGACGTGCCCCGACCGACCTTCTTGTACAGTATCTTCAGCATACCGCCATCGGCGCTGAAGATACTGAAAGGCCGGCGCAGCGCGCCGGTCTCCAGCCCCGGCACGCGCAAATGCACGAACTGTCCCGGTCGCGCCTGACCGGCGATGCCAGGGGCCGCCAAATCCAACCCCCAGTAAACCTCTGTCAGGGGCTTGTGCCCGACCACCTCGCAAAGCATGTCAACCATCTCTCCAACAACTCCTCTCGCCTAAACCTTGAACGTTGAGCGTTGAAAGTTGAGCGTTTGCTTGAACTCTCAAGACCCATCGGTCATTCCCAGATCCTCGGGCGGCGGGCTAATCCGCCACAAGCCCACAACGATTCAAGCCGACTCTAGAATCAGCCGCCTTTTCCAGGCGCTAAAATGTCTCCGGGCCTGACCGGCACGGGCGGCCCCTGCGGCGATATCTCGTCGTGGGCCTCAATGAAGTCAACGCGCGTCCTGACCCTGCGTATCTCGGTGTTCACGGTGGCCGCCGCCTCCATCTTTCCAGCCACCGTCAGGCCGCGCTGCAGATCCTGCAGCCGCTTGACATACTTATCGGTCGCGCCAACCAGACGCTCCGCGCGTTTGCGCACGTTCTCGTCACGCAAGCCGAGGTGCTTGCGCTGGAGATCGGCCAATTCTTTGGGCTGCGGCAAGATGTCTTTAGGCAATATCGCACGGTCAATCCCGAACCGCAGCGACTCGTCGCGCACGCTCTCCCAGGCGACGTAATCACCGGCGCGCTGGAACTTTTCCATAAGCTCGTTGAGTGCCGCAACATATTGCTCGGGCCACTTGTCAGCCTTTTCCGCGAACGTCTTCTCGATCTCGGTCAGCTCCTTCTCGAACTCGGCGCGGAAAGCCGGTATCTCCCGGACGTGCTTCTCCGCGGCGGCGACCAGCAGCACCTGCGGGGCCACCTCGGCTTCAGCAACGCCCGCGCCGCCGGATTCCGCCAAAAGCGCCTCGGCCGCCAATTGCTCAGGCGTGTTGCGCACCTGCCGTATCTCAACGTTGACCGCCTTGGCCAGATCCATCTGGCCTTCCTGCGTGTAGGCCCGCTGTATGTCCGTCAGCTCATTCACATATTTCTTGCACAACGCCACCAGCTTGCGGCTGTTCAGCAGCCGTTGGTCGGAACGCATTCTGCCGTATTTGCTCTTGAGCATGGCCAGTTCCGAACGGTCTTCTTCAGCGGCCGAGCCAATCTGCCTGGACTCTTCGAAACGGGCACGCTCTTCCTGCACCACGGCCCAACCCTCGAAATCTCCCGCCGCGCGGCGCCTTTCCATCAGGTCTTCAAGCTCCCGAATGTACTCCGACGGCCACGCCTTCTGAAAAACATTCTGCTCTTCGCCGATTTCCCGCGCCTGCCGCGCGTACTCCTGCTGCTTCGCCTTCAGGACATCCGGCAGCCCGTTTTCGGCAGATCCCGCGACTTCATGATCCGCCTTATCCGCCACAACCGGCAAACACCCCGACAAGACCGCCATGTCATCCATCCACAGCAGGGCATACCAGCGCAGCGCCGGCGCGGCCGGGCTGCGGTCATACGCCCACAGCCCCGGACGATAAAACGCGGCCGCGATTTTCCCGAAAGGCTTGTCCAGCTTCTTCACCGCCGGCGGCACGCTCAGAAGATACAAAACCGAGAGCACACCAACGGCGGCAAGCCCCAACAACGCCTTCACCATCCACATGTGCCACCTGATCGCCCGCCGGATGCCCAGCACTTCAGGATTGTCCGGCGCCACTTCACGCAATAGCACACCGCAGATGCGCGTCACCGCCGCCCACTCGCGGTTTTTGAGCGCCATCCGCGCGCGCGCCAGATCGCGGCGCAGCGTCAGCTCGGGCAAATGCCGCAGCTCATCCTCAAAAACCCGCTTGTCCTCGGACAGCCCGCGGTACTGATCGACGAATGCCCTGACCCGCTCGAAGTTCTCGGCACGCATCTCGATCGGTATCTGCTCTTTGAGCTGCGCGCGCCGCGCAATGGCCTTCTCGGCCTGTTCCCTGAGCTCGGCCAGCTCCGCCAGCAGCCTGCGCCCCGAAGGGCCGGCCGGCTCAAACCCGTGCACCCGGCCGGAATACGAGATGACCTTTTCGAAACGCTGGAGCGACACCGCCTCGCGCATTTTTTTCAGTAGTGTCGCCACCGTCTCATAACCACGCGCGTCAGCCCCGCAGTTGCCGCAGTACTGCACCCCGACAAAAGTCTCTTGGCCGCACTCCTGGCAAGCCTCCGATCCGTCCCAGCCGCATTCCGCGCAGAACTTGACCGCCAGCGGATTGACCGCGTCGCACCATTTGCAGCGCCAGGTGGTCTTGACCGTCGGGACCTCAATCCGCGTCTTGGTCTGGATGCGGTGCAATTCCTCGTTGAAGGCCGCGGCCGACTGCCAGCGTTGCTCCTTGTCCGTCGCAAGCGCCTTGGCCACCACATCCCGCAAGAGGGCCGGCACATCCTGCTCACGGAAATAGCGCGGGTTCTGGCCCGTGATCACGTAATACAGCAGGGCGCCGAGACCGTAAACGTCCGACCGCTCGTCCGAAAGGCTGGCGTCCGACTCCTGCTCGGGAGCGCCGTACCCCAGCGACAAAAGCTTCTCGCCCGGCACAGTCAGCTTGGATTCCTCAAGATGCATCAGGCGGGCCAAACCGAAATCCACAATCTTGGGCTCGCCGCTCTTGTCCAGCAGGATGTTGCTCGGCTTCAAATCACGGTGTATCACCCCGCTGGCGTGGGCGTATGCCACGGCACGCCCGATCTTGAGCAGAAGCTCCACCGCCTCTTCCGCGGAAAACTGCCCGTGACGCGACACGTGTTTGTCCAGCGTGAGCGGCGCGTTGGGCTGCACCAGTCCGCCCGCAGAATCAGCCCCCTTGACCGCGGCGTCGTCCGGCCCGGCAACATACTCCATGACTATGAAAGGACCGTCCTCGTCCTCGCCCAGCGCGTAAACATGGACGATGTGGACATGGCTCAAGGTCGCCACCGCCCTGGCCTCGTGCAGAAACCGCTGGCGCAAAGCAGGTATGGACTGGGCCTGATGGTTCAAGCGTTTGATGGCCACGAACCGCCCCAGCCTGCGGTCGCGCGCCAGATACACCACCCCCATGCCGCCATTGCCGATCTTGCTGTAGACCGTGTACTGGTCAAAAAGCTTCTCGCCTTTCATCTCGGACGACTGATGCTCGGCGTCAGGCGCGATCCTTATGGTCCGCGCCTCGTCCTTCCCGTCATGATTGATGCGCTCGGTGGGCGGAACTTTTATTCTGGCTGTGTTCTCTTGCTGCACAAATACTCCCGCAGGCATCCCTAAAAATAAACGCCGATGCCCTCTACCCGCTAGCATCAGGGATTACGCATGAGTATACGTCCTTTACGTCAGCCCCGTCAATAAAACCCGCCAGCCGATCAACGCTCGAACACGATGAAGCAGGTGTCGTAAGGCTCCATGAAGAAGGCCGCGGCGACACGCCCGTCCGCCGGCCGGCGGACATTGCCGTCGAGCAAACCGATCTCGCCCTTGACCGGATCCCAGCGCGCTGGCACGCCCTTGCCGGTGTCGCGGAAAACGCACGAGACCGGCCCAGCCGCCTCGCCCGCGTTCACCACAAAATATATCTCGTGGCCTTCCGTGCGACGGTGCAAAAACTTGAGCGCCATGCCGCCGACCTCCGATGCCCACAGGAAATCCGCCGCACGCAAGCCCTCCGCGCCCTCCCGCATCAGCCTGACCGCGCCAGCGCCTTCCACTTGCCCGAAAACGGCAAAAGCCTCTGTCTCGCCAGCCTCGCCCGCCGGCACCAGCCAGACCTTGACCCCGTTGGCGGCCAGACGCCTGACCAGCTTTTCCGCGCCCGCCTGCCGCAGCGCCGCCGCCGTTACCGCCACGTCGCTGTAAGAGCGTTCCAACTCAAAACAGACGCGTCTGCCCTCAAAGAGAGCGGTGTCCAACATCGCGCCGTTCGCAAAATCACAGGAGTATCCCGACAACGCGACGGGAGGCTCCTCGGACCAGACCAAAAAATCCGCCACGGGCTCGCCCTTCTGCAGCAGCGTCTGGCACCGGTGCAGATAGCGGCACAGCTCTTGCAGATCCGCCTTTTCGGTTGCGTCCCCCGGCACGCGCCCGCCAAAATCAAGCAGCACCTGCGTGGCCCCGTCCGCCAAAAGCCGGTCAGCCGCGCGCTTCCAGCGGAACGGCAGTATCGCCTCGGCCGGAGTTTCCGCCTCCTCCGCCGGAACCAACCGCCCCGTCACCAGCCGCCGCGCCATCGCGCGCGCCCCGCCTGCCGCGCGCCGGTTCACCTGCGCTGAGGCCTCGTCGCGCGGACAGGCGATCATCGGCCGCCGGAAGTACGCGGCCACCTCCTCCGGATCAAGCGGAGCCTCGTCTACGCTTATGCCCGCGTCCAGACCGGCCGCGTACACTAGCTCGTCGACCGTCTTGCCTATGCGCTCGCGCCACAATGACCGCACAGCTCCGGCCGAATTCCGCCGCACATGCTCAGCCGCGGCATCGCCGCCAACCGTGAACCCGGCCAGCGCCGGCAAATGCCGCTCCATCCCCAGCCCGCTAAGCTTCAGGAATTCCGACGGCAAAGCCTCTGTCCAGACCGGCTCGCGGCGCGCCGGCATGGAGAGCTGATACCACTGGACCGTGCGGCCGTAACCGCGGCTCAAACGGCTCTGGCACTCCGACATCCACCGGTTGACATGCCGCACCAGGACTTTATCCGCAAAAAAGTCCGGCACGGGCGGATCAACCTCGACAGTGCCGAAGCGGAACAGTCGCCAACCGCCCTCGGCAATGTGCCCGCCTTTGCTGATGTCTACAGGCCGGAGCGCCTGCGCCCCGCCATCGGATTCCGGGATGGCCAGACAGGCCAGCGGGCGGAACGCGGCATCATCGCGAAAAACCGACGGGAATACATTCGTGCCCAGCCCGGCCGGACCGTGCGCCGGATAAGCTGCCCACGACAGGCGGCGCAGGCGCGGCACAGCGGCCTCCTCCTCAGGCGCGACAAAGAAATCCCGGAGCCCGAGTTCCATGCCGGTTTCCCGGGCGCGCCCCATCAAGCCAGCCAGCAGTTCCCAGACTTTCGCGTCCGCCGTGCCGACCGACAGCAGCAAACATCCCGCCCCCAGCTCACGCGCCCGGTCCATCTCCGCGGCCGCGCGCTCGAAGTCCATGCCGGCCAGCGGCAGAGAAAGCTCCACAACCGGCCGGGCCTTGACCGCTTGCGGCTCGCGGAACTCGCTCTCCAGATCCGCGCCGGCCGCCCCCGCCGCCAGCACGCCCAAACAGCCCGCCGCCAACAGCCGCATGATGCGACCGCATTTAGACATTAGGTAGCGCTGAAGAAATCGTGTCTGACATTCGCCGATGACCATAAGCCCTCAATATTCAGCGATTCACGGCACACGGGAATTCAAACGCATGCGGTGCCAGCCCATCAACCGCCTCGCCGCGCGTATTCAACCGTGCGCGATAGAGACGCCCCTCCTTAAGAAAAAAATGTTCCGATACGCCGTTGGGATTCATCTTGAATTCCAAGCGCGTCGTTCCCTGCAGAAAGTCGGCCAGGCGGCGGAGCTCGGCGTGATGTTTTTCGAACATCTGCTTGCATTGCTCGGCGGCGCGGGCCTTCTCCCCGAACGGCGTCTTGCCCGGATCCTTGGCCAGAATATAGTCATAGCAGTGAACCAGCGACTCCTTGGCTCCACCGAGGATGGTATAATAGCCCTGCTCGACGAACTTCTCGGGCGTGCAGTCGAGCGCGTCGTACCACCCGCCCCCGCAGGCGCCGTTCGACAGCTTGATCGTATGGTCCATGATCCAGCAGGCCTGGAGCGGATTCTTGTTCTTGTCGCGCGTCTCGGTGCCGACCCAGCACTCGCCGAAGAGCGCCGCCTGCCGCGCGGGACTATATCCGCGCTGTTCCCAAGTCTGGTACCAGCACGGATACTTGATGATGAAACGAGCCTTCGGATTCGCCGCCTTCGCCACGGCCAGGATGTCCTGCTCGCTCACTTCGAACAGCAACGCACGCGCATATTCGCCCCAGTCCGCAATCTTCCTCTGTTCCTTATCCGCTTTGCATCGCTTACAACGGTCGTCACAGGTGCTGAATAGAAAGTCGTCGACGATGACCGTATCAAAAATCCGGGCGACGCGTGCGACTTCCGTCCGCATCCGCTCGCGGGCCTTCGGATCGCTCCAACAGACGACCATTCGCGACACCCCTCCGGCCGGCGCGTAATTGAGCTGGGTCGGCGTAATCAGGCCACAGACCGTAAAGCCCTCGGCGCGGAGGGCGTCCCGCTCCTCAATCAACAATGCATCCGGCACACACTCGGTGTGCCGATAGCTCTCAAGCCAGACTTTGGTGAAGCCATTGGCCTTCCACCACATGATCGCCCGCGCACGTCCTTCCGGCGTATTTAGCTCCTTGAGGCAGCATGTCACCTTGCAGGACATGGAAAAGACATGCGGCTGGCATGCCCCAGCGTCCCCACTAGCACGCGCAAATCCTGCCCAAACGGCAACGATGGTTATGGCCAGGACTCTTTTCATTCCGTTTTCTTGTCCCATAAAGCGCAAACCTCAAGGAGTCGCGGAGTTTTAGGGTCGTAGTTTGACATTAGACATTCGGCGTTTCCAGCAGCCTTAACACACGCGCGGCCGACCGCTGCAGGGCCCTTTCGGTCTTCAGCCGCGCCGCCATCCTCTCGACCGACTTGGCGACCGCGGCCACGCCCAGCCCGCCGGCCTGTTCCCCAAGCTCGGCCAACGTCAGACCGCACCGCATCCGCCCGACATGCAGGGCCAGGTCGCGGCCCCAGTCGCCCCTGCGGTCAGCAAAGTCAGCCCATGCCTGCCCCTTGACCGACTCGACCGCGCGCACGACCTCGCCGAACGGCAACATCCTGCGCCATGCGCGCGCGTTCGTCTCTCCGCGCGCCCGCTTCGGCACCTTCTTGCGCAGGGCTTCCACGAAAGCCGTCCCGCCGACGGCGACCGCGGCGGTGACCCTGGCGGAAAAGCCTTCCTCGACGCCCCGTTTCAGATAATCCTCCAGATACCGGCGGTATTCCGCTCTGGGATTCTTGCCCGCCGGGCAACAGCGCTCCCAGAGCGTCGCGCAGGTCAGCCACTCCGGAGGAGTCTCATAGCCCGCATACGCGCGATAAGAGCTCCACCGGCAACCGCGCAGCTTCGCCAGCCGCGCGCGCACCTGTTCCCCCGGCGGCTCTTCGGGAAGAAAACCGGCCCGCTCGCGCCTCAGGTCGTCCTTGCCCTGCCCGAGAGCCTTGACCCGCACGGGGTTCAGGTGGATGTAGGTGCCGCACGTCAGCGCCCACGACCCCTCCCCTTCCACGGGGATGCTCTTGAACCGCGCCTGGAACACAGGACCCGAATGGCCGTGGCGAGCCTTAAACCACATGCTGTGGCTAAGGTTCAGCCATTGCAACGCCCGGCTCGCGTTCGCGTCCGGCGTCTCCACCAGCAGATGGTAATGATTGTCCATCAGCACGTAGGCGTGCAGCACGACCCCGTAGCGCCCAACCATCTCGGACAGCAGTTCCACGAAGTGCTCGCGGTCGCGGTCATCGCGGAAGATCGCCTGCCGCCCCATGCCACGGCTGGTGATGTGGTACCATCCCCCGGCGTAGTGGTGTCTCAGTTGCCTTGCCATGGCAACACTTTACCATAAAACGAAATCGCTACGCAACCCTGCATTGTCTAATGTCAAAATACGACCCCGATAAGCCTGCCGACACGGCGGCCCAGTAGAGCGACCGCCGGACCAGCGTCCTGCCTTTCATTA
>CAYRZP010000049.1:0-15396 GCA_964428885.1 uncultured Lentisphaeraceae bacterium | reverse complement strand
ATGCCGACCGACTGCTGCGAAGGCTTGGTCTTCATCTCGCCGGCCGCGCGGATGTACGGCACCAGGGTCAGATGGATGAACAGTCCGTTGCCCGGACCGAGTTCATGGTGATACTGGCGGATCGCCTCGAGATAAGGCTGCGACTCGATGTCGCCGGCCGTGCCGCCGATCTCGGTGATGGCGATGTCGGTGTCGCCATCCTCGATCTCGCGTATCGCCAGCTTGATCTCGTCCGTGACATGCGGGATCACCTGCACGGTCTTGCCCAGATAGCCACCGGCCCGCTCACGTGCGATGACGTTGCTGTAGATGCGGCCGGTTGTGTAGTTGCTGTTGCGATCACAGGGGATACCGGTGAAGCGCTCGTAATGCCCGAGATCCAGGTCGGTCTCGCGCCCGTCCTCCGTGACATACACCTCGCCGTGCTGATACGGCGACATCGTGCCGGGATCGACGTTAAGGTAGGGATCAAGCTTCTGCATCCTGATGCGGTAACCGCGCTGTTTCAGCAGCAGCCCGATTGACGCCGCGGTCAGCCCCTTGCCTAGCGAAGAGACCACCCCGCCGGTCACGAAAATGTGCCTGCAACTCATATAGCTCTCCTATGCTTTTTAACTATTCCCTCTGCTCTATGTGCTATCCTCAAATTCTGACGGAGGTTAGATCGACGCCGTTCCGGCGCGGCAGGCGGCTGGCCCCGCTGAGCCAGACGTCGGCCGCCGCCGCGCAGTCGCGGCCTTCGGCGATCGCCCAGACGACCAGCGACTGGCCGCGCCGCGCGTCTCCGGCCGCGAACACGCCCGGCACATTGGTCTGGTAACCCGGCCCCGTGCGGATATTGCCGCGCTCATCGACCGCCACCCCCAGACGCGCGATGACGTTGCCGGTCTCCACGCCAACGAAACCCAAGGCCAGCAGCGCCAGGTCGGCTTGCCACTCCTGACGCGTGCCGGGATGCTCCCGCAACTGCGGCCGGCCGCCTTGCGCTTGCGTCCTGACCCATTCCACGTTGACCGTCACCAGCGAACGCACATGCCCGTTGTAGCCCTTAAACTCTTTGGTCAGGATGTTCCAGAAACGGTCGCCGCCCTCTTTGTGCGACGAGCTGGTGCGCAGCTTCATCGGCCAGAACGGCCAGGGCTGGTCCTCCGTGCGCGTCTCGGGCGGCATGGGCATCAGCTCGAAACTGTGGACCTCGCGCGCGCCCTGCCGCAGCGCGGTGCCCACGCAGTCGCTGCCGGTGTCGCCGCCGCCTATGACGATCACGCTTTTGTCCTTGGCGCTGATCCGGCCCCATTCCTGCGAACCGTCCGGACTCGATGCCAGCAGGCGGTTCTGCTTCTGCAGGTAATCCAGCGCGAAGTGGATGCCGTTGAGTTCCCTGCCGGGGATCGTCAGGTCGCGCGGCCGACCGGAGCCGGTCGCCAGCACAACCGCGTTAAATTCTTTCAACTCCTCCTCCGACGGATCGGTCTGGGTTATGAAACGCACCCCTTCGGCGGCCATGATTTCAAGGCGGCGGTCGATGACCCATTTTTCCAGTTTGAAATCCGGGATACCGTATCGCAAAAGGCCGCCGGGCTTGTCGCTCTTCTCGAAGACCGTCACCTCGTGCCCCGCGCGGTTGAGCTGTTGCGCCGCGGCCAGGCCGGCCGGCCCCGAGCCGACCACGGCCACGCGCCGGCCCGTGCGGCGATCCGGCGGCGCCGGCCGCAAGAAACCGTGCGCGAAGGCGTATTCGGCCACGCTCTTTTCGATCAACTGCACGGCCGTGGCGCCCTCGTGTATGCCCAGCACGCAGGCCTCCTCGCAGAGCGCCGGACAGAGCCGCCCCGTGAACTCCGGGAAGTTGTTGGTGGCGGCCAGGCGTTCCCAGGCCTTGCGCCACTGCCCGCGGTAGACCAGGTCGTGCCATTCGGGACAGAGGTTGCCCAAGGGACAGGAACTGTGGCAGAACGGCACCCCGCAATCCATGCAGCGCGCGGCCTGCCGGATGATCTCCGCCTCGTCCATCGGACGGTACACCTCTTTGAAATCCCGCAGGCGCTCCTCGACCGGGCGTTGTTCGGGCACACGCCGCCCGTACTCCATAAATCCGGTTATCTTCCCCATGCTGAGCCCCCTTTATCTCGTTTCCTCTTTTAACCGCGCGAGGGCGCGCTTGTAATCACGCGGCATGACCTTGACGAACCTCGCGCGCGACTGGTACCACTCATTCAGCACACGCCGCGCCACGGCGCTACCGGTGTAATCAAGGTGACGGCGCAGCATGGCCTGAACGTCTTCCATATCGCACTGCTCAGACAAAGGCTCCACATCGACCAGATCGCGGTTGCAGCGCCGCGCGGCGAACAAGCCCTGCTCGTCGAGCACGTAGGCGACACCGCCGCTCATGCCCGCCGCGAAATTTCTGCCGGTCGGCCCCAGCACCAGCACGCATCCGCCGGTCATGTATTCGCAGCCGTGGTCGCCCACGCCCTCCACCACCGCCAACGCCCCGCTGTTGCGCACGCAGAAACGCTCGCCCGCCAGGCCGCGTATGTAGGCCTCGCCGCGCGTTGCGCCGTAAAGCGCCACGTTGCCCACGATGATGTTCTCTTCGGCCTTGTAGGCGGACGCGGCCAGCGGATAGATAATGAGCTTGGCGCCTGAAAGCCCCTTGCCGAAATAGTCGTTGGCGTCGCCCTCCACCCTCAGTGTCAGGCCGTGCGCGGCGAACGCGCCGAAGCTCTGCCCGCATGTGCCCCGGCAATTGATACGGATAGTGTCTTCCGGCAGACCCTCGGCGCCGTACTTGCGGGAGATGACGCTGCTGAGCATCGTGCCGATGGTGCGCTGGACGTTGCGCACTTCGACGGAGAGGGTGACCGGCTCGCCGCCTTCCAGGGCAGGCTCCGCCAGCCGGATTAGCTCGCGGTCCAAAATATAGGCGATGCCGTGATCCTGCGCCCGAGTGCAACGCCGTTGTTCAGGCGCGGAGGGCACATGCCGCAAGATGGCGGAGTAGTCCAGCCCGCGGGCCTTCCACAGTTCCCCGGCCTCGCCCATCTCCAGCAGGTCAGAGCGCCCGACCATCTCGTCCACGGTGCGGAACCCCAGCTCCGCCATCACCCGCCGGAAATCCTCGGCCATGAAACGCATGAAGTTGACCACATACTCCGGCTTGCCGGCGAACTTCGCGCTCAGACGCGGATCTTGCGTGGCGATGCCTTGCGGGCAGGTGTTCAGATGGCACACGCGCATCATCACACACCCCAGCGCCACCAGCGGCGCGGTGGCGAAGCCGAACTCCTCCGCACCGAGCAGGCAGGCCACCGCCACGTCCCGCCCGCACATCAGCTTGCCGTCGCACTCCAGGCGCACCCGGTCGCGCAGATTGTTGAGCAGCAGGGTCTGGTGTGCCTCGGCCAGTCCCAGTTCCCACGGCAGGCCGGCGTGCTTGACCGCAGTCATGGGCGACGCGCCGGTGCCGCCGTCCCAGCCGCTGATCAGGATCAGGTCAGCCTTGCCCTTGGCCACGCCCGCGGCCACGGTGCCTACGCCAGCCTCGGAGACCAGCTTCACGCTGACGCGCGCCTCGGGGTTGGCGTTCTTTAGGTCGTGGATGAGCTGCGCAAGATCCTCGATCGAGTAGATGTCGTGATGCGGCGGCGGCGAGATGAGCTGCACGTAAGGCGTGGAGAAGCGCGTGGCCGCGATCCACGGGAAGACCTTCTCGGCCGGCAGTTGCCCGCCCTCCCCGGGCTTGGCGCCCTGCGCCATCTTGATCTGCAGCTCGCGCGCGTTGACCAGATAGTGGCTGGTCACGCCGAAACGCCCCGAGGCCACCTGCTTGATCATGCTGATGCGCCAGTTACCCTCGGGGTCGGGGCGGTAACGTTCCGGCGCCTCGCCGCCCTCGCCGCTGTTGCTGCTGCCGCCGATGCGGTTCATGGCGATGGCCAGGGTTTCGTGCGCCTGGCGGCTGATCGAGCCGTATGACATCGCGCCGGTCTTGAAGCGCTTCACGATCTCGGTCCACGGCTCGACCTCATCCAGCGGCACAGGGCGCGCGGCTTTCTTGAAGCGCATCATCCCGCGCAGCGTACAGATCTCGGACTGCTCGCCGCAGACGCGCTCGACGTATTGACGGAAGACGACATCGTCGTCCTGCCTTACCGCCTGCTGGAGCAGGGCGATGGTGGCGGGGTTGTAAAGGTGCGCCTCGCCGTCGCGACGCCACTGGTAGATTCCGCCCGGCGGCAGGTCGTTCGAGCCCGCGAGCGGCGGCGTGAAGCATGCCGTGTGGCCGCACAGCGCCTCGACGGCTATCTCTTGCAGCCCGATGCCCTGCATCCGCGATACCGCCCCGGTGAAATAACGCGAGACCACCTCTGAGTTGAGCCCGAGGATCTCGAAAATCTGCGCGCCGCGATAGCTCTGCAATGTGGAAATGCCCATTTTGGACATGACCTTGAGCAGGCCCTTGCCCACGGCCTCGACAAAACGCCGACAGGCCTCGTCAGGATCGCTGTCGAGATACAGCTTGCGCCCGCACAGGTCCCGCAGTGCCGCGAAAGCCGCATACGGGCAAATCACGTCCGCGCCGAAGCCAAGCAGCGTCGCGAAATGATGCACCTCGCGCGGGTCTCCGGCATCGACCGCCAAAGCCACGCTCGCCCGACGTTGCCGCCGCACGAGATGGTGGTGCACGGCGGCCGCCGCCAGCAGCGAAGGTATCGGCGCGCGCTCAGCGTCAGCCGCGCGGTCGGAGAGCACCAGGAAGGTCTTGCCTTGATCGACCGCCTCTTCAGCCGCGCCGCACAGTTCCTCCAACGCGGCTTCCAAAGCCGCGCCGTCACCGGAAGCCTCAAAGAGCATCGGCAAGACTTGGCACCGGATCACGTCATTTTCGGCAGCGATGATTTTGGCTAGATCACCTTCGCTGACTATTGGCTGGCGCACACGCAGCAAAGCGCAGTGGAGGGGCGTCTCGGCAAGCAGGTTCTCCTGTTTGCCGATATAGGAGACCAGTGATGTGACCAGTTCCTCGCGGATGGCGTCCAGCGGCGGATTGGTGACCTGGGCGAACAACTGGTGAAAATAGTCGAAGAATAGCCGCGGGCGCTTGGACAACACCGCCGGCGGGGCGTCATTGCCCATGGAGCCGACCGGCTCCGCGCCGGTGCGGCCCATCGGCGCCAAAGTGACCTTGAGATCCTCCATGCTGTAACCGAAGAGCCGCAGGCGCGCCGCCAAGGCGTCGCCGTGCAGATCCAGCCGCATCTCGGACGCGGCGGCGGGCAAGGCATCGAGAGCCAGCAGGCGTTCCGACAGCCATCGGGCGTAAGGCTGCCGAAGGCTGAGCTGGGCTTTGACCTCCTCGTCATCGACAATGCGTCCTTGCCGGGTGTCCACCAGAAACATGCGTCCGGGCTGAAGGCGCCCCTTGCGCAGTATGTTTGCCGGGGCGATGTCCAGCACACCGGTCTCCGATGCCATCACCACCAGGCCGTCGCGGGTCACGGTGTAGCGCGAAGGGCGCAGGCCGTTGCGATCCAAGACCGCGCCGATCACCTTGCCGTCCGTGAACGGGATCGAGGCCGGGCCGTCCCAGGGCTCCATGAGGCAGGCGTGGTACTCGTAAAAGGCTTTCTTGTCGGCGCTCATATCGCCGTGGTGGTGCCAAGCCTCGGGGATCAGCATCATGACCGCGTGCGGCAGGGAACGGCCGGCGTGGTAGAGCAGTTCGATCGCGTTGTCGAGTATGGCCGAGTCGCTGGCGCCTTCTGTCAGGACTGGGAAGATCCGCTCCAGCCCCGCGCCCAGCAGCTCGGATTTGAAGAGCCCCTGCCGCGCCTCCATCCAGTTCATGTTGCCGCGCAAGGTGTTGATCTCACCGTTGTGGCTGATGAAACGGAAAGGTTGCGCCAGCGGCCAGGCCGGGAAGGTGTTGGTGCTGTAGCGCTGATGCACCAGTGCCAGCGCCGAACGGCAAAGGCTGTCCTCGAGGTCGGGATAGAACCGCGCCACACGGAAGGAGCGCATCAGCCCCTTGTAAACGATCACGCTGGAAGAGCAGCTCGGCAAATAAAAATGACGCGCGCCCTCGCCGCCGTTTTTGCGCACCTCGTTCTCCGCCAGCTTGCGCGCGACGAAGAGATGCCGGTCGAAATGCTCCGGGTCGGTCCGCCCGCATCCGACGAACACTTGGCGTATGAAAGGCATCATGCTACGCCCGAGGTTGCCGACCGCCTCCGGCCGCACCGGCACGTCGCGCCAGGCGATGGTCTGAAGGCCCTCTTCCGCAAAGCATTTGTCCAAGGCCCGCTCGCACCAGAGCCGGCGCCCGGCATCTTGCGGCAGAAAGACCATGCCCACGCCGTAAGCGCCGGGCGCCGGCAGGCCGCGCACCTGCGTCTGGAAAAGCTCGTGCGGCAGTTGCAGCGTGATGCCAGCGCCGTCGCCGGTTTCGGGATCAGACCCGGCGGCGCCGCGGTGCTCGAGATTGGCAAGCACCTGGAGCGCCTTGACCACTATGTCGTGCGAGCGCTCGCCCTTCAGGCTGCAGACCAAGCCCACGCCGCAGGCGTCCTTCTCGAAGGCCGGGTCGTACAGCCCATGCCGCCGCGGATATATACCGTTGTCAAATGTTTCGTTCATCTGAATCACCGTTCTGTCAAATCCCTGCCGTTATGCTCAAGCCCGTTTTTGCAGACCGCGTGACCGGTTTGGCAGACGTATTTCCCGGTAAAGCAGCCCATGCAGAAGCACTCTGATTTGCGCAATGCCGAGCGCAGGCCGTCGAGGCTCAGGTAGCCGAGCGAGTCCGCGCCGCAGAGCAGGCGGACCTGCTCTTCCGTGCGGCCATGTGCCACCAGCGACGACGGCTCCGGAAAATCAATGCCGAAGAAGCAGGGGTGGCGGGTCGGCGGGCAGGAGATACGCACGTGCACCTCACGGGCGCCGGCCTGCCGCAGCGCCCCGATCCGTTTGCTGATGGTCGTGCCGCGTATGATCGAGTCGTCAACCAGCACGACGCGTTTGCCGTTCACGACCTCCGGCACCACGGCCAGCTTGAGGTCCGCCCCGCTGCTGCGCGAACTCTGGCTCGGCATGATGAAGGTGCGTCCGACATAATGGTTGCGGATGAACCCCATCTCCAAGGGTGTGCCGCTCTCGTGCGCGTACCCCAGCGCCGCCAGAACCCCGCTGTCGGGGATCGGCACGACCACGTCGGCATCTACGGGTTGTTCCTGGGCCAGACGCCGGCCGATGGCCGAACGCACCGTATAAACGCTCTGACCGAAGACATGGCTGTCCGGGCGGGCGAAGTAGATGTGCTCGAAGACGCACTGCCCGTAGCCGCTCGACGGCTCGTCCGCGAAACGCATGCTCTTGACGCCCTTATCATCGATCTTGACCAGCTCGCCGGGGTTGATGTCGCGCAGGAACTCCGCACCGATCTGCCGCATCGCGCAGGTCTCGCTCGCCACCACGTAGCCCTGGCCGAGACACCCCAGCGACAGCGGCCTGATGCCCCATGGGTCGCGCGCCGCGTAGACGCAGTCCGTCCGGGCGATCACAAAGGCGAACGATCCGCACAGCTCGGCCAAGGCGTTGCGGATGCGGTCGCGCCGTCCGAAAAAGGCCGGGGCAGCCAACTGGTGCAGCAGGATCTCGCTGTCGGTGGCGGTCTGGAAGATCGCGCCTTGCTTTTGGTAGAGGTCGCGCAGCTCGCCCGCGTTGACCAGGTTACCGTTGTGGGCGATCGCCCACATGCCGTCACGACACTCGGCCAGAAAAGGCTGCACGTTGACCATGCGGGAGGCCCCGGTGGTCGAATAACGCACATGCCCGATGCCGGTGTGACCGGGCAGGTGCTCCGCGAAGTCGCCGGCGAAAACTTCGCCGACCAGCCCCATCCCCTTGCATAGGCGCATCACCGCGCCGTCGCTGACCACCATGCCCGCGCCTTCCTGACCCCGGTGCTGCAAGGCGAAAAGGGCGTTGTAAATGATTGTCGCGGCGTTCTCCACGCCACAGACCGCCACCACGCCGCATTTCTCGTGCGGCTCTGAATCGTCACATTCAGCCGCTATGCCGTTATCGTGCAAATCCATTTCTAATGCTTTAGCAGACCACATGCCAAGGGGCATAACACAGTCGGGATAACCAAACAAATCGGATAACCATTGAATGTCAGCGTTTTGCACTTAGGCCGTCAGGCTGTATGACCAGCCGCCGGCACAATTTTGTGTCCGTCCTGTCCACAAAAACGTTACGGTCTACATTATTGTGGCACGACTCCATAACCGCCCGACGTTTTTAGGTCTTCAAGTTTATTAGCCGGCAAGATGCATGTTCGGGTATGAATCATGATGCCGGAGTGATTTTTTTGGAGTGCGGTGACAAAAGCCGCGCTGTGCGCGGGTTGCGGCACCGCTTTTGCGGCGCAGCAGGAAAAGCGGCGTCGCGCGCGCTCCTAACTATTAGAGCGATTAACGATCCTGTAAACATGTAACACAACCATTGCTGGCACACAGCCTGCTATATGACTCGGAAGTTGAGAAGCGCCAAGCGGACGGCGGCATGACGGCAGGGCGCGACCGCCGGGCGCGCCGCGGTTATCGGACGGCTCGGCGATCCGTCCCTACCAAGTGGATGGCGCGGTGCCGCCCGCGCCGTTAAACGAGCACTTTCAAAATGCCTAAAAGAAACGACATTTCGAAAATCATGATTGTCGGCGCCGGGCCGATCGTGATCGGCCAGGCATGCGAGTTCGACTATTCCGGGGCGCAGGCATGCAAGGCCCTGCGCGAGGAGGGTTACGAGGTGGTGCTGGTCAACAGCAACCCGGCCACGATCATGACCGACCCCGAGTTCGCCGACCGGACCTACATCGAGCCCCTGACCGTCGAGATCTTGGAGGAGATCATACGCCGCGAGCGGCCAGACGCACTGCTGCCGACGCTCGGCGGGCAGACCGCCCTTAACCTGGCCGTCCGGTTGTCAGACCAAGGCATACTGGCGCGTTACCAGGTCGAGATGATCGGCGCCAACGCGGAGGTCATACGCCGCGCCGAGGACCGCCAGCTTTTCAAGGATGCCATGTTGCGGGTCGGTCTGGAAGTGCCCCGCAGCGGCACGGCCCGCACGCCGGAAGAGGCGCGGGCCGTGCAGCGGGAGATCGGCGAGTTCCCGGTCATCATCCGGCCCGCCTTCACCTTGGGCGGCAGCGGCGGCGGCATCGCTTACGACGCCGGACAGTTCGACGAAATCTGCGCCAACGGCCTCAGCCTCAGCCCGGTCGGCGAGATCCTGGTCGAGGAGTCAGTGCTCGGCTGGAAAGAATTCGAGATGGAGGTCATGCGCGACCGCAAGGACAACATCTCGATCATATGCTCCATCGAGAATTTCGACCCCATGGGCATCCATACCGGCGACAGCATCACGGTGGCCCCGGCCATGACCCTGACCGACCGCGAGTACCAGCGGCTGCGCGACGCCTCGATCGCGGTCATGCGCGTCATCGGTGTCGAGACCGGCGGATCAAACGTGCAGTTCGCGGTCAATCCCGAGAACGGACGGCTGGTGGTGATCGAGATGAACCCGCGCGTCAGCCGCTCCTCGGCGCTAGCATCGAAGGCCACTGGCTTCCCCATCGCGCGCATCGCGGCCAAGCTGGCGGTCGGCTACACGCTCGACGAGCTGCGCAACGACATCACACGCGAAACGCCGGCCTGTTTCGAACCCGCGCTGGATTACGTGGTCACCAAGGTGCCGCGTTTCGCCTTCGAGAAATTCCCGGGGGCGAACACCACGCTCACCACAGCCATGAAGTCGGTGGGCGAGACCATGGCGATCGGCAAGACCTTCCGGCAGTCGCTCCAGAAGGCGCTGCGCTCGCTCGAGATCGGCCGCGCGGGTTTCGGCGCGGACGGCAAGGACGCGGACGTGAGCGGCGCGCTGAGCGACAAGGCTCTGGAGAACGACCTGCGCCACGCCGGGCCGGTGCGCGTTTTCCGCTTGCACGAGGCTTTCGCGCGCGGATGGAGTGTGGAACGAGTGCGCGTCCTCACCGGCATCGACCCCTGGTTCCTCAACCAGTTGCGCGAGCTGGTCGCCTTCGAGGACGAGATCCGCCAGGCCGGCACGCTCGACGCGCTGTGCGCCGACCTGCCGCTCTTCCGCCAGATCAAGGAGTACGGCTACTCTGACCGCCAGATCGCCTGGCTGACCGGATCTGACGAGGCCTCCGTGCGTACGGCGCGCGAGAGCCTGGAACTAGCGCCCGTGTACGGCCTGGTAGACACCTGCGCCGCCGAGTTCAAGGCCTTCACCCCCTATTTCTACTCCACCTGGTCGACAGCGACGGACCTCGCCGACCTGGGCACGGGAGGGACGGCGGCCGAGCCGTCCGCCAAAAAGAAGATCATGATCCTCGGCGGCGGCCCCAACCGCATCGGGCAGGGCATCGAGTTCGACTACTGCTGCGTTCATGCCTGCTACGCCCTGCGCGCGGCGGGTTTCGAGACCGTCATGGTCAACAGCAACCCCGAGACGGTCTCCACCGATTACGACACCGCCGACAAGCTCTACTTCGACCCCGTGACGCTGGAGGACGTGCTCTCCGTATACCGCCGCGAGCGTTGCGACGGCGCGATCGTGCAGTTCGGCGGACAGACCCCGCTCAACCTCGCCACGGCCTTGGCCGCCAACGGCGTGAAGATCATCGGCACCTCGCCCGAAAGCATCGAGCGGGCCGAAGACCGCGAATTCTTCAAGCAGTTGGCCGACAAAGTCGGTGTGCGCCAGCCTGAAAACGGCACGGCCACGGATCACGATGGGGCGCTCGCAGTGGCTCGACACATCGGCTTCCCGGTGCTGGTGCGCCCCTCCTTTGTGCTGGGCGGACGCGCCATGGCGATAGCGCATGACGAAAGCTCGTTGGCCGCGTTCGCACAGGAAGCTTTCAAAGCTTCTGAAGGGCATCCGGTCCTGATAGACAAATTCCTAGAAGACGCGATCGAGGTTGACGTCGACTGCATATCCGACGGCAAAATCCAGGTGCTCGGCGCGATCATGGAGCATGTCGAGAAGGCCGGCATCCACTCCGGCGACAGCGCGTGCGTGATCCCGCCGCGCGGGCTCGCCGCCGAAGTGTGCGGGCAGATAAGGAAGTACACCCACGCGCTCGCCCGCGAATTGAACGTGGTCGGCCTGATGAACGTGCAGTACGCCGTGAAGAAAGACGTGGTTTACATCCTTGAGGTCAACCCGCGCGCCTCGCGCACGGTGCCTTACGTCAGCAAGGCGATCGGCGTGCCCTTGGCGCGGCTGGCCGCGCTGGTGATGGCGGGCAAGACGCTTAAGGAACTCGGCTTCACCCGCGAGGTCGCCATCCGCCACTACGCCTTCAAAGAGGCGGTGCTGCCGTTCAACCGCTTCCCCGGCTGCGACGCCATGCTCACGCCAGAAATGCATTCAACCGGCGAGGTCATGGGCATGGACGCCGACCCCGGCATGGCGTACGTCAAGAGCCAGCTCGCCGCGGGCAACCCGCTGCCGCTCTCCGGCAACGTCTTCATCAGCGTGGCGGACCACGACAAGGCCGAGGCGGTGCAGCTCGCCAAGGAGTTGTCCGGACTCGGCTACGCGCTGTACGCCACATGCGGCACGGCCACGGCCATGCGCGCGGCCGGCATACCCGCGCGGGCCTTGTTCCGCATTTCCGAGGGGCGCCCCAACGTGCTGGACCTGATGCTCGACAGCGAGTTGCAGTGGATCGTCAACGTGCCGTCCGGCGCGAAGCCCGCCAAGGACGAGGTGATCATGCGCACCGAGGCCATCCGCCGCGGCCTGCCCATCACAACCACCGTGCGCGGCTTGCAGGCGGCGGTCGAAGGCATCCGCCGGCTGCGCGCGCTGAAACGCTGCGAGGTGCTCTCCTTGCAGGAATACAACCGCAAGATCAAAAAGTTGGAGAAGTTCATTTAAAGTCGCCGACAAGGACAACGCCATGTACAACTGGAAAGAGCAACGCGACAAAAAAGCCTTCCTGGCGCTGGCGGACGGCACGGTCTATCCCGCGTGGTCATTCGGCGCGCCCGTCGACCGCTTGGGCGAGGTGGTCTTCAACACCGGCGCACCCGGATACGAGGAGATTCTCACCGACCCATCCTACGCCGGCCAGATCGTCACCCTCACCGCTCCCGAGATCGGCAACACCGGCTTCAACGCCGCAGACCGCGAGTCCGCCCTGGTCCGCGCCGAAGGGTTGATCGTGCACCGCTACAACGAGCCAAGCAACTGGCGCTCCGAAACCTCGCTGGCCGACGCGCTGCGGGCGGCGGCCGTGCCGGCTCTGGCCGGCATCGACACCCGCGCCCTGACCATCCAGCTCCGCAACAAAGGCACGCCCAAGGGGTATCTCTGCGCCACCGGCTCGATCACGCAAGAGGAGGGCGTCGCACGCGCACGCGCCTGGGAAGGCCTCGACGGACAGGACTACGCTCAGAAGGTCTCCGTCAAAAAACCTTATGTCTTCGACCCCGACAACACCATGTCCGTCACATGGGGCAGCGCGGACGAGCCGTTGCCGGACGCCGAGATTCCGATCGTGGCCTATGACTTCGGCATCAAGTTCAACATCCTGCGCCGCCTGCGGCAGCAGGGCATGAGCGTGACCGTCGTGCCTGCCGCCACGCCCGCGGCTAACGTGCTGGCCATGAATCCGGCGGGGGTCTTCCTCTCCAACGGACCGGCCGATCCGGCGGCCCTCGGCTACGCGATCAACAACATCCGTGCGCTGGTCGGCAAGGTGCCGCTGATGGGCATCTGTTTAGGGCATCAACTTCTGGGGTGGGCCTTGGGCGGGCGCACGCGTCGGCTCAAGTTCGGTCATCACGGCTGCAACCACCCTGTCAAAGAGCTGGCTTCCGGCACGGTCGAGATCACCTCGCAGAACCACAACTACATGGTCGACATGGAGACGCTCGACACCGGCGCGGTCGAGGTCACGCACATCAACCTCAACGACAACACCGTCGAAGGCATGCGCCACCGCCGCGAGCCGGCCTTTTCAGTGCAGTACCATCCCGAGGCCGCGCCCGGCCCGCACGACTCCCGCTATCTCTTCCACCGCTTCAAACAGCTCATCCTCGAAGCGTGACAATGGCGGGCGCGGACGCGCTGGCAGGGAGGGGCAAGCGTCTGCTTGCCCGGGTGGCAATGCTCACGGACGAGCAGACGCTCGCCCCTCCCGCGGACGCCTCGGAGAGGCGTCTTTACCACTATGCGGCGCTGTCAGTCGGTGCCAGTCGACACCCGTCGCCTTCCGCCAGTCACGGGCGGCGAGGACGCCGCCCCTACGCCCCGGCGCTGGTCAGCCTATGGCCACCGCCCCTGTCTCGCCCGTGCGGATACGGATGCACTGCGGCAGGTCCAGCACGAAGATCTTGCCGTCGCCGATCTTCCCGGTGCGCGCGCCCTTGATGATGGCGTCGATCGTCGGCTGCACAAAATCCTCGTTGACGGCAATGCGCAGCTCAACCTTCTTCAGCAGATTGATCTCCATCGGTATGCCGCGGTACTTCTCGGTGTACCCCATCTGCTGGCCGCACCCGATCACGTTCGATGCGGTCATTTTGGTGATGTTGGCCGCGTGCAGGGCGTCTTTAACGTCTCCCAGTTTGTCCGGCTGAATCACAGCTATGATCATTTTCATCTCTAACCCTTTCGTTATTTGGTAAGGAACCCCTGGAAGTCCGGATAGGCCTCGTTGCCGTGTTCGCCGATGTCCAGACCGCCGAGCTCTTCCTCGCGTGTGACGCGGATGCCCACGACGGCCCGCAGCGCCATCCAGATGACGGCCGAGATGATCAGGGTGAAGCTGCCGACCAACAGCACGCCTTTCAATTGCTGCACGAACTGCGCGCCGCGGGTGAGCCCGGTCGCGAGGCCAGCGACCTCTGCGGCGACCTTGTCGTCATAGAACAGCCCCAAGGCCAGCGTGCCGAACACACCGTTCATCAGGTGGACGGATAATGCACCCACCGGGTCGTCAATGCGCACGCGGTCGAAAAACAGCACCGACACCACAACGATCACGCCGGCGATGAGCCCGATGACCGCGGCCGATCCGATCTTGACGAACGCGCAAGGCGCGGAAATTGTGGAAGAACGCGTTCAGCCCCTCCGGAGCCTTGGCGGCCGCGAGCACCCCGCCGCCCCAGATCCAATGGCCGCTGACCGGATATATGACGCCCACCAGCAACAGGCTGAAGATCAGGAAGGCTTTGAATTTGATGCGTTCGGCCACAGCCCCCGAAACTATCGTGGCCGCGGTCCCGGCGAACACAAGCTGGAAGAAAAACTTGGCCCAGAGCGGCACAGGCGTCCAGTTGATGGCCGAATAAACTCCCGCGTACGTGTCGGACGAGAACGGGTTCATGGCCGCGTAGCCGGCCCCCAGCGCGGGCGAGTTGTCCGCCCCGGAAACAAAGAACAACCCTTTCAGCCCGACCCAAGGGGAGCCGTCGCCGAACATCAGCCCCCAACCCAGAATCCAGAACGAGAGCGTCGCCAGGGCGAACACGATGAAGTTCTTGGCGAGAATGTTGACGCAGTTCTTGGACCGGCACAACCCGCTCTCGACCATCGCGAACCCGGCGTTCATCCAGAACACCAACATGCCCGCCAACAACACCCAGACGGTGTCGAGCGCGACCCGCATGTCGCTCATGCCGGCCTTGACCGCGTCAGACCCGTCCCGCGCCTCAACCGCCATTCCCTGCGCCCAGCCGGTCGCGGCCATCACGCACAACGCGAGCGCGATTACGAGCCATGCCATTTTACCAATGCCCTTCTTCATGCCTGTCCTTTCGTAATGTTTTTGTTTGCCAAACTGAGACGTCTTGCTAATTAGCAGGTAAAATGCCAGCCGTTGTGAAGGCGAAATCAAATCCATTCCTAACTCTTTGCGGCAGAGCTTGTTAATTGTCATGATAAAACAAATTTGTCGTCGAATATGGCTGGCATCTGAGGCAACAAAAATGTCGCGACCCCCACTCCTGTCGGGCCGGATACGGCAACCGTCACTCCGATATCCGCATGCCTGCATACTCACACACCTCCGCACATCTTCTGGCGGGCGAGTGTTCTCACGAGCCGCGGAAGCGCCACCTGTCCCGGGTAGCCGGGCGTTTCTATTTGACCCGTTTTGCGGCGCGCCCGGCGGTCGCGCCCTACCATTCCATGCACAAATCAGACAAATAAATTGCTTTCTGGGAGGGACGGATCGCCGAGCCGTCCGTTTAAATGCATCACAAAGCCAAATCAAAACGCGCTAACCGATTGCCGCTCCGTCGCAGCCGTCGCTTGCGTCCAGTCCGTCAAAGGCGTAAGATAAATGCT
>CAYRZP010000048.1:0-15854 GCA_964428885.1 uncultured Lentisphaeraceae bacterium | reverse complement strand
TCGCATTTCTTCGTCTTGAACAACCACGCGCCCGAATGGCGGTAGTCAAGCACCGTCTCCTCGCCGCCGGCCTTCGGATCGTCGACGTAACCGAAGCCCGGCAAACGTTCGGACAGCCGCACGATCGGAGGCTCTTCGAGGTTGAGCATGATCTTGAAATCCTTGCCGGAAGCGGCGGACGCGGATGCGGCCAGCGCAACGGCGAGGACAAAAACGGCGAAACCTTTTTTCACGTTCATTTTATCTCCTCTCGTTCCTCAATTCACCAGACGGTCGACGCGGACATTCGAGACGGACGCCTTTTCGGCGAGCGTCTTTGAGATCACGAGGGCGTAGGCGTCGCCTTCCGCCTCCTTCCTGAATTCCAGGGCGTAGCGCCGCAATTCACCGGCACCGAGTCCGAGTCCCGGCAGCGTGAACCCGCCACTCACCTTGCCGCCGCCGACCTTTTCAAGGTCGAGGCGCGCGTCGCGGTCTGACGCGAACTCGAAAGACACGCGGAAGCGGGTCCCCGCGGCGCCCGCGAACGCGGCCGCGGGCGGCGTACACGTGCCGCCGCTCCAGACGGTCTCGTATTTCGGGGGCTTCAGCGCTGGCGGCTTCCCCTCGAACTCGATCGGGTTGCCGCGTGTGCCGGCGAATGACTCCGGCGTGACGACGACCTTGATCTGATCGGCAGGCGCGAACAGTGCTCCGCTGAACGTCACCGTCCGCGCCTCGCGGTTGCGCCACCACCCGCGCGGCGCGTCCCGGCAGATCCAGTTGCCAGGAACGTCGCAAAGCGAGACGGGAATCCACTTCACTTCCTTTTTCTGGTTTTTTTCTGTGAAGCGCGCCTCTTCGGGATCCACCTCTTCGCCGCGCTCCTGAAGGAAAAGCTCCACGCGATAGCGGCAGGTCTGCGCGAAGTAGCCGTTGGCGAATCCCACTGGGAAGCTGACCTTCATGCCGCCGTGCTCCTCCGCCTCGACGGACACCTTACCTTCGAAGCCACCGACCTCGCAGCGGTTTGTTAAGACCTCGGCGCGGTACGGCGCGGACTTCGCGTCAAACGGCCAGCGCACCGTCCAGTCGCGTCCGACCGGCAGTCCCGACGTGAGGTTGTAGCGCGTAAACGTCGCGCGGTCGTCGAAGAGCGCCAGAGTCAGCACGTTGCTGCAGACGGGGGACGGCGTCGGATTGGCCACGTAAACATCGTCCGTCCGCGTCAGGCAACCGCAGTCGACCGCGGTGAACGCGCCCTGCCAGATTGCCCGCTCGTCCCGGGCGTCCGTATGGTTGTGGCCCGAAAGCACAATCAGGTTCGGATGCTTGTCGAGGAACGCACGCGTGAGTGCCTTCGGATCGTCCTTGTAATGGTCGTACCCGTCATATTCCGTCGATCGCACGGTTGTCCCGAACGGCGCCCGGTGCTGTAGCAGGAATACCGGCCTGTCTTTGCCGACCTTCGCCACGGCGTCCGCGACGAGCTTCTCATATTTCGTCTTGTCGGGGAATTCCGGCGCGGTGATAAATGTGAAGCCTTTGATTTCGAATGTGCCATAAGGCTCGTCCTTGCCGCCGAACCGTCCGGGATTCTCGCCCGCCTGCAGGATTGTCACGATGCTGTTTGTCGCGAAGAAAGCCTCCGCCTTCGCGTTGAGCGCGAGGTCTTCGGACGCGTCGCCGAGGAGTCCCACGCGCGCAGCCGCACGCTCGATGTTGAACTCGATCGTGGCAATGCCGAACGGGGGGATATTGATCGCATCAGGCTCGATTTGCTCGTCATCAAGCGTGGTCGGACGCGGTTCGCCGGGAATCTGGTGGAGGCAGACCTCCTCCTCGGGACAGCTGAACGTGCGCTGACGCAACTTGCCGTTAACACGGAAACCGGGGATGTCGACGCTCGGACGCCACGGGACGGTCCACGTGTTGCAGATGAGTAATACGAGCGAATTCTTCTCGGGATTCACCGCGGCGATCCACTCGGGGCCGCCGCTTGACCACTTGGGCTTGCCGCCTTCGGGTTCGCCCCGGGTGTGCCAACCGATCATCTGGCTAGTCCAGCCGCCGTAAAAGGTGCTGCCGTTCCAGCAGGAACTGCCCGGCCCCTGATTGAGATTGGCTCCGTGCTTAAGGATGATCGGATGCCCGAGGAGCGCCTCGTTGTAGAGCATGAACATCGGACCCGCCGGGCCGACCTCGATCCGGGGGTGACCGGTCCAGTCGGGGTCGATGAAGTCCCGACCGGCGGGATCCCACTGTACGTACCAGCGCCCGCTGCCGCTGGCCAGGCAGAACCCGCCAGAGAGCGCCGTAATCGAGTGGAGGGAGCTCGCGTCCACGATCGGGTCGTTCAGGCACTGCAGCTCGTAATGCGCCTTGAAGAGCGTCGAGGAGAACATCTGCTGGCAGCGGCAGTCCTCGTCGGAGCGCTCGCGCCACTCGGTGATCCAGATGCGCTTGTCGGCGACCTCGGGAAAGATCTTCGCGAAATTACGGATGCGCGCGAAGCCGCTGGGACCGACCCCGTACGCCGCGTCGCCGCCGTAGAAGTGGTAGATGCAGTGCGAACAGTGGTCGATGCCGTTCGTGAAGGCGTTGACGAAACGTCCGGACCACTGGTTGAGTTTCTTGAAGCCGAACTCCGTGTCGCCCTTGAACCACTCGTCGACGCGCGAGCAACGCGCGCGGACCGCGGCGATGTCGGGATCGCCCGCGCGGTATTCGGCGATCGTGAAACCGATGTGGCATTCGGGAAAGATACGCTTCATCTCCGGCACGATTTCGGCCCAACGCGTGGCGAAGTTCTCAGGATCCTCGCCGAAATACGGCTCGTTGCCGAGTTCGAAGCCGATGATCTGGTCCTTGTAACCGTTGTCGACGATCCACTGGACGAATTCGAGGATGACACGTTTGACGTCCTTGATGTCGCTAGAACGTCCGCCAGTGACTAGGTTGGTGAAGACGCCGTAGTTCTCGAGCGTGAGAAGCGTCCGGATGCCGTGCTTCTTGCGGAAGTCGAACGCGATCTTGTTCGGGTCGTAAGAACCGTCCCACCCCCAGCGCTTGCGCACACTCTCCTTCTCTTCGGGCGTCTTGGCCTCGAACCATGCGCGGCGCTCCTGCCAGCGGTCGTTCGCGGACCATTCGCGCGTCACCCACGCGCCGCCCTGCTTCATGATCTCCCACGTTTCGTCCGGGTGCTTCACGAATAAGTAGTCGAAGTTGTAATGCCCTTCGTCCACGAGCGCGCCAGCATAACCGACACCTGTGCCGCCGGTGCTCAAACGTTGGTCCTTGATTGGCGTCGCATCCGGATCGATCGTGATCACGATGTCGTTTGAAGCGAACAGCGTTCCGCACGCCAGGACCGCGGCACATCCAACAATTTTTATCATATTCTTCAACCCCCTTGTTGTGTCATGTCATCATACTACCAAATACTGCGACTACCGTCGTGTCCGAAAAGCCAAAAAAAAAGACGGCAACAAACGAAGTGGTAACTGGAGAAATGTTGGCATGCGGGAATACCGGGGAATGCAGCGCTTATCCATGCTTAAATCCGTCATCCCTCTCACAAAATTACTACACATATTGACAGCATAGCGTTATGATGCTATTGTGCGGTAAGAAATGAGGCAGTGAATGACTAGACTGACCAAACGAGCGACCATTTATTTGGAGCCGACGCTGCACCGCGCTCTTCGCCTGAAGTCCCTTGAGACATCCCGCTCCCTGTCGGATTTGCTCAACGACGCGGTACGCACCGAGCTGGCAGAGGACGCTGACGACCTCGGGATTTTCGATGCCCGAAAATATGAGCCAACGATAAAGTTCGAAAACTTTGTGAAGGAACTCAAACGCAATGGCAAGATATGAGATTGTCTTGCGCAAGTCCGTGCGCAAGGACTTGGAACCGATCCTCGAACGTGATGTCCAACGTATTATTGCTGAGATCGCCGAACTAGCGAACAATCCCCGCCCTCAGCAAAGCCGCAAGTTATCTGGACCGGAGAAATACCGATTGCGATGCGGCGTATATCGGGTGCTATACGAAATCCAGAATGCCGATTTGATTGTCTGTGTCGTAAAAGTTGGACACCGGAGAGAAGTATATCGCTCATGAATTGAACAAGGCGTTGCAGGCTATCGGCGCAAGCGCGCCTCCAGCCTGAACGCTGCCGTCGTTCCCGCGACGCTTGCGCGTCGCGGGAACGGGCCGGGCTGAAAGGAAGATTATGATTCGTCACACTGTAACATTCAGGCTCAAACACCCCGCAGGCTCAAAGGCCGAAGATGACTTTCTTCAAGCGGCTGGAACACTTGCAGAGATTCCATCGGTCAAGAATTTCGAAACCCTCAGGCAGACAAGCCAAAAGAACATGTATCACTTCGGACTGTCCATGGAGTTCTCGTCTCTTCAAGATTACCAAAGCTATAACGAGCATCCGGACCATATTCACTTCGTTCAGACTCGCTGGATTCCAGAGGTGAGTGAGTTTTTAGAACTCGATTACGAACCACTCAACAAGGCCTAACACTTCGCTGAAGTGTATTTTCAAAACCGCGAGCGGCGAACTCGACGCCGCCCCCTCTGGCCGTAGCTTGACCCGGTACTGTCCGGGCGGCGTAGACCAAGCGGCCACCGCGCACAAGATCACCGTCACACACACCGCAAATTTTCTCATAAGCCGCCTTACTTATGCGCTGTCTATGTGTAACTTTCCCTAGCCGATGCCGAACCAGCATGACGGTCAGGCGAACAACCATTTGAACGTGCCGGGCTTCCGCCACCACAGGCCGCGGTTGAACCGGGACGTCCCGAATAACCCTGACGGAATACCACTAAGGCGTTAAGCCCCGCTCCGTTCAGGGGGCGCCCAATTTATTCAGGGCTTCTTCAGGTGTGGTGTAGGGGCGTTTCTGCGCCTCGGCCGTCGGCAGGAAGGTCAGATAGCCTTTGGCGAAACTCATGCCGTTGCGCAATGCGGCGTTATCCGTGACAGCTTGAAACCAGCCTTTGTCCGCCAGTTCCACGGCATACGGCAATGTGGCGTTGCACAGCGCGAAGGAAGATGTGCGGGCCGTTGCGGAAGGCAGGTTCGGCACGCACACGTGCCGGATGCCGTCAACCTCGTAAACCGGGTCGGCATGCGTCGAGAAGCGGCAGGTCTCGATGCAACCTTTTGGTTCGCAGTCAATGTCCACGATCAGCGCGCTGCGTTTCATTAGCTTTAGCATGTCGCGCGAGACGATGGTTAACCCCGGCACCCATTTGACCGCATTGACCAGCATGTCAGACTCGCGCAAGATCCGCTCCACGTTGGGCCGGTTGCAATGCAGTGTCTTGATGTTGGGAAAAACCTCGCGCCGGATCATGCGCAACCGGGCGATATCGATGTCGAGCAGGGTCACGTCAGCGCCCAGTCCCAGCGCGTAGCGGGTGGCGCCGATGCCCACATTGCCGGCTCCGAGCACGGCGATCTTGGCGGGTTCGACACCCGGCGCGCCGCCGGGCAGCAAGCCGCTGCCGCCGTTGACGCTGAACATCTGAACCGCGCCCAGCAGCAGGCCGACCTCTCCGGCGATCTCGCTCATCGGCAAGAGCAGCGGAAATTCGCGCCCGTCCGGCGTGACGTTCTCATACGCGATGCCGATCACCTTGCGGTCCAGCAGCACCTGGGTCTGCACCGGCCGGATGGCGGAGTGAATATAGGTGAACACGATCTGATTCTCGCGCAAGAGCGGGTACTCCGGCGGCAGGATCTCCTTGACCTTCATGACCATCTCTGAAAGGCCGTATATCTCGGTCATGTCCGGCAGGATGCGGGCGCCTGCGCTGACATAGTCCACGTCGTCCATGCCGGCCGCGACGCCTGCGCCCGTTTCGATCAGAACCTCATGTCCGTGCGAGGTTAGGATTTCCGCGCCGACCGTGGTCAGGGCCACGCGGCATTCGCCTTCTTTGATTTCCTTAGGCACACCGATTATCATTGTTCTATTCCTCAGTTTCACCGTCAGGCGGTGAGTGTTTTAAAGCTCTTTCGTACATGACTGTTTGAAAATGTCCCTGCTCAGGGGTATGTGCGCGGGGTCAGCGCCACAAGAGCTGGCCGAGCACGGCATAAAGTACGAGAACGCTCGCCGCGGCTGTGAGCGCGTACGGAAGCTGGGTTTTGACATGATCAATGTGGTCGCTGGCTGCGCCGAACGAAGATAGGATGGTGGTGTCGGAGAGCGGGGAGCAGTGGTCGCCGAAGACCCCGCCGCCAGCGATCGCGGCGAGTGTGGCAATGGTGAGGGTGTTGATCGCCCCGCCGCTGAAGGTAAACGCTATCGGCATGGCGATCGGTATGACGATCGCGTATGTGCCCCAGGATGTTCCGGTTGAGAAGGAAACAATAGCGCACAACAAGAAGGTCAGAACCGGAAGCCAAGTGGGGGTGAGCCAGCCCCGGGTAGACTCGACCACGAAGGTCGCGGTCCCCAGCTCTTTACTAACCACGTTGATCGTGTATGCCATGGCCAGAATCAGCATGGCCGGCACGACGCCTTTCACGCCTTGAATGCTGGTGGCGATCAAATCCTTCACTGGTATACCTTGCAGCCAGAGGGCGATGCCGAGATACGCCACCGCCGACATGAACCCATCGAGAATCCGCGCGGTGCCGGTGATGGCGTAACTGCCCGCGGAAATGCTAACGACGATCGCAATCGGAATGAAGAAATTGACGGCCAAGCGCGGCTTGACAATCTGTTCGGCAGGAGTCATGTCCGCGAGTTCCGAACACATCATCGGCGTCGCGCCGTCGGCCAGGGGCTTGCCCTCGTTCCGGGCGCGCTCTTCGGCGCGCCGCATCGGACCGAAGTCTGGCAGCAGCCCGATCGCTATCAAACCGACCATGCCCACGGTGATCCACGAGTAGAAGTTGAAGGGTATGGAATGGACGAAAAAACCGAGCGCGGCCTGATTGTCGACGAGCGGCCCGATGCCGACCAACAGGCCGGAGATGTAGATCGCCCACGCGCTCAGGGGGACGATCACGCACATCGGCGCCGCTGTCGAATCGCAGATATAGGCGAGCTTCTCCCGCGAGATGCCCGAACGGTCGGTCATGCCGCGTAAGACCGAACCAGTCAACAAGGCGAGAAGTAGTCGCTGAAAAAGATCAGCATGCTCAGAAACCAGCCGAACAACTGCACCTGTTTGCGCGAGCGCAGGCGACGCTCCATCTGGCGTGCGAAGGTTTCAGTGGAGGCGCTGCGCAGGAAGAAGGCCACGAGGATGCTGATGTTGATCTCGATCAGAGAAACCCAGATGAAGGCGGGTGTTCCCAGAGCGCGCTGGAACAAGCCGGGCAGACCCCAAGGCCCCTCGCCGATGATCAGCAGTCCGGTCAGGCAGGCGATCAGCAGGGAAAACACGGCTTCGCGGGTCAGAAAAGCCAGTGTCACGGCCAAGGCGGCTGGCAGCAGCGACCATGCGCCAACATGAATCACATTCTCGTCGATAACAACTCCTCCTGCCAGATGTGCGTGTCCTGACCCATCCTTATGAACACATGCCTTTGAGAATGCCAAACCGCTGTGCCTCTGCAAGGGCGAAGTGCAAAATGAAATGAACGATTGAGAAAAACGGGCGCTTGACCGTGTTTGCCAAGGCATTTAATCATTCGAAGCAACTCTCCCCCGGCATGAGTTTCTTTTTCGCGCATATTGAAAGATCTCCGCCCCGTCTCCGGAGAACGCGGGCGCGTCCTGCCCGCCTCCGTTTTTAATGCCCCTCTTTTCCCCTCGCCATTGTAAACACTTCGTGGTTACAATAATCCCAAGTCGGAAGTCTCCGGAGGGCTAAAAATGAAAGACATGCCTGTTTTGTTGGCCGGTGTCTTGGCGGGGGCGGCGTTGTGCGCCGCGGCGGAAAAGAAGCCGATGGCCGTGCAGGTCGAAGAGCGCGGCACGCTCGTCGTGCGCGGCGTCACCTGGCCCGAGACGGGCGGCTGGGCGGCGGAAAACGTCGTCGCTTTCGGACCCAACTGGGAATACTCCGCGCAGGACTACGCCGCTAAGTCGGAGCGCAATGACCTGACGCAAGGGGAATACGTTTGGGACGGGATCTTAGGCGTGCCGAACGCCAAGATGAAGTTCCATCAGGAAATCCGTAACGTCAAGGACAAACCCTACGCGAAAACCGTGAGTTGGAAATTCACGCCGGAGGGCGGACGCGAGAAGCTGAATGCGAACCGCATCTTCTCGTTCTTCCCGCTAGCGCAGAGCGTCTTCACCGGCGGCGCCTACTCGGCCGGCGGCCATAAGCGTCCGCTGCCGAACGATGGGGAGACAACGCTCGCGGGACCGGGGCCCTTTGTCTTCGAATCCGCCGACGGCGGAACGACGATAGCCTTCTGGGACGTGAAAGACGCGGACGTCAAACTCGTCGCTCCGAAGGACAAGAAGAAGCAGTGGGAGGTACAGTTCGACTTCCGCAACACCAAGGATGGCAAGGAGACCTCGATCGCCTATTCGTTCCTCGCCGAGGGCCATCCCAAGTTCGCCGCAAAGCCGTGGACGCCCCCGCCGCCGCCGAAACCGAAATACGTGATCACCAACGGCGCGGCTTGGACCGTCTTCCCGTTTACGACGCAGGTGAAGGACAACACCATCCTTGACTTTTCGGGGATATTCAAAAACGACTGTCCGGCTTCGAGCAAGCACGGGCGGCTCGTCCCGGACACGAACGGCCACCTCGTGGGCGAGAAGAGCGGCGAGCGCGTGCGCCTCGTCGGCGCGAACCTCAACTTCGACGCGAACTCACTCAAACACTCCGAAAAAGGCGGCAAGACGCGCGAAGAGAAAAAGGCGCTCCAGCACGCCGCCTGCGACAAGCTCGCGAAGGACTTCCGACGCATGGGCTACAACGCGGTGCGCTACCACCACCACGACGTCACCCTGCAGAAAAACGACTGGCAGGCGTGGGACTCGGCGGACATCGATCCGGAGGAACTCGACCGCGTTGACTACATGTTCTTCGCGATGAAGCGCGAGGGCATGTATTCGACCACCGACCTCTACCAGATGCGGCGCTTCGCGGAAGGGGAGATCGAGGGTCTCGGCAAACTCGATTACGGACAGGTCAAGGGCTTCATCCCGTTCCATCCGCCGGCTTTCAAGGCGTGGTGCAAGTTCGCGGAAAAGCTCATGAACCACGTCAATCCCTACACGGGCATCGCGTGGAAGCACGATCCTTCGCTCGTCTTTATCTGCCCCGTGAACGAGGATTCCATCATGTCCGTCTCTGGCGGCGCCAAGTTGAAACCGTTCGTCGCCGCCGCGTTTTCCAAGTGGCGCGAAGCGGAAGGGAAGGACGCCGCCGGCGACGAGAAGGCGGTCCTGGCGCGCTTCCTCATCGCGGCTAAGCTAAAGTCGCAAAAGGAGACCGCCGATTTCCTGCGCGGTCTCGGCGTCAAGGCTCTGATGACGAGTGAGAACTGGTGGGATCTCAAGTCCCAGACGCCGATTCGCGCCGCGCTCGACATCGTCGACAATCACGGCTACGCGGACCATCCGCAGGGCTGGCCCAAGCAGTATTGGAATCAGTGCTCCAACACCAAGTGCTCTCATGCGGCCTACCACATCCCGGTCATGAAGGCCCCGTCGCGGGTTTTCGGCAAGCCCATGGTCATCACCGAATGGAACTTCTGCCAGCCCAACCGCTACCGCGCGGAATCGGGCCCGACGATGGGTGCCTACGCCGCTCTGCAGGACTGGGATGCCCTGTACCGCTTCGCATGGAGCCACGAGACGAAGCGCGTCGTCGCGCAGTCGCCGATCGCGCATTTCGACATAGTTAACGACCCGGTGAACCAGCTTTCGGAACGCCTCACCGTGCTCCTCTTCCGCCGCGGCGACGCCGCGCCAGCGAAGGAGGCTTACTGTTACGCCGTCGACGAAGAGGAGGCGACAAAGGACGGGCGCGGCGACATGTGGGCGAAGGGACTTTTCAACAACCGCTTCGTCACCCAGGGCTTCATCCACCGCATCGGTTCGCAGTACGTCGGCAAGGGTGGCGCGCCGAAGGGGAACTTCGAGAAAGTCGTGACAGGTGAGAACGTCAAAGAATTGCCGGAACTCTACAAGAGCGAACGCGAGTTCATCTCCGACACGGGCGAGATCACGCTTTGCCGCAAGGGGCGCCTCCTCGTTGCGACGCCGAAAACCGAGGTGATCGTCGCCTACAAGGGCGGCGAAAAGGACGGCGGCTTCACGGCGGGCGGACTCAGCCTCAAGCCGGTCGAGACCTTCACCACCATCGCTGCGAGCGCGATGGACGGCGCGGATCTGCGTAAATCGAAAAAGATACTCCTCTTCCACCTCACGAACGCCGTCAATTCGGACGAGAACTTCGATTCCGAGAAGATGCACACGATCGAAAAGGCCGGCACGCTCCCCTACCTCGCCTTCGCGGCCAAGGCGGAGGTCTCGTTCAAGAGCGACGTGAGGGGTCTCAAGCTGCACGCGATAAGGTCTGACGGCACGTTCATCCGCGACGTTCCGGCGAACTACGAAAAAGACGCTTATTCTTTTACGCTGGAAATTTCGGGCCGTGAAGAAGCGACAATGACTTACGAACTCGTGGCGCGCTGAAAATCGAAGGCTGTAAGATGCAGAAACTTGCATAACCCGTTGCGGTGGCGGGATGTTTGGAGGCGAGGGTTGACTTGCTTTGTCAATTCACCCGCCATTTTTTGAGAAACTTTTTGCACTTGGGGGTAATTGCCGCTTGCCGGGCGTTACGCTACAATATCACCTTATGAAAATGAAGTTGACCTGTTTCGCCCCTGTCGTTTTCGCCGCGGCACTGGCCGTGCCGCCCGCGGCGGCGGCCGCGCCGGAAGATCCGCGCGACACCTATTCGAAGGACGGATGGAAGCTCGTCTGGAGCGACGAGTTCGACGGCAAAGGGCTCGTGAACACAAACGACTGGCGTTACGAGGTCGGGTTCGTACGCAACCACGAGCCGCAGTACTACACCGAGGTGCGCGCGGAGAACTGCGCGATGATGGACGGCTCGCTCGTCATCACCGCGCGGCGAGAGCAGTGGCCCAATCCCGAGTACAAGGACCGCCGCCTGGGCGGCTGGAAGCGCCAGCAGGAATTCGCGAAGTACACCTCGGCCGCGCTCGAATCCAACCGTTCCTTCCTATACGGACGCATCGAGATCCGCGCGCGGTTGCCGAACGGGCAGGGCGCGTGGCCGGCCCTCTGGACACTCGGCGAGAACCTCCGCAAGCCCAAGGACGATCCCGACTATTACAACTGGCCCGCATGCGGCGAAATCGACATCGTCGAAATCTGGGGCAACAACCCCTGCCGCGTGGCCGCGTGCCTCCATTCCTCTAAGCACGGCAAGGAACACATTAAACCCGTCGACTTCCACACGGTGACGGGCGGCGGCGACCGCACCTTCAAGGGCGCGGGCGAGAATCCGTCGGACGGCCTCCACGTCTACACGTTCGACTGGTACGAAGACAAGATCGTCATGTTCTACGACGGCAAGCGCTACGGCGGGGCGACGCTCTCGAAGAGCGACTGGCCCGAAGGAGGCAACCCCTTCCGCCGGCCGCAGTTCCTCATCATCAACCTCGCGCTCGGCGGTTGGGACAACAAGGTCGTCGACGAGGACTGGACAGACCCCAAGACAGGCAAAGTCGTCACCGCCGCCAAGTTTCCGATGGAGATGAAGGTCGATTATGTCCGTTATTACGCGAAGGCAAAATAAACGATAACAATTTGCTTTTCGGCATCAATAAGTAATGAATACCATCCGCCAGGCTTTTTCCGTTTCATACCGCTATCCGGTCATCTTCACCCGCGGGGTTTTCGATCCGGCCAACACGGCGCTCGCCAAGACCCTGATGGAAAAACGCGGCGGTTCACGCGCGCGCGCGTTGGTGGTCGTCGACGACGGACTGGCCGCAGCGACACCGGGCCTCACACGCAAGATCGAACGTTATTTCCGCGAACACCGCCACGAAATCGAGCTGGCGCGCGGCCCCATGGCCGTGCCGGGCGGCGAGAACGCCAAGAACGGCTGGAACGGCGTGCGCGAGATCATGACCGCAGCGGGCTCGGAACACCTCGACCGCCACAGCTACGTCATAGCGGCCGGCGGCGGCAGCGTGCTGGACATGGCCGGTTTCGCCGCCTCGCTCGTCCACCGCGGACTGCGCTTCGTGCGCCTCCCCTCCACCGTGCTGGCGCAGAACGACGCCGGCGTCGGCGTGAAGAACGGCATGAACGACGGCGGCGCGAAGAATTTCGCTGGGACTTTCTACCCCCCCTACGCGGTCATCAATGATTTCGAGTTCTTGAAAACGCTGCCGCAACGTGAATGGTCGGGCGGACTGACCGAGTCGTTCAAGGTCGCCATCATCAAAGACAAAATATTTTTCGCGTGGCTGTGCAGGAACGCCCGCGACTTGGGCGCGCGCGACCAGCAACTCATGGAGCGGGCCGTTCACAAGACCGCCGCCCTGCACCTGCAACACATCGCCACATCGGGCGACCCGTTCGAGACCGGCAGCGCCCGGCCGCTGGACTTCGGCCACTGGGCCGCGCACCGGCTCGAACTGATGTCTGACTTCGCGCTGGGCCACGGCCACGCCGTGGCCGTCGGCATCGCTCTGGACACCACCTACGCCATGCTGAAACGCTATATCTCCCCCGCAGATCACAAAGCCGTCCTTAAGGGTCTGACCGACTGCGGGCTGCCGGTGTGGTCTCACCTGCTGGAGCGCAAAACCCCGGACGGCGAACCGGAGGTGCTCGCCGGACTGGAGCAGTTCCGCGAACACCTCGGCGGCCGGCTCTGCGTCACCCTGCCAGCGCCGCTCGGCGCCAAGCGCGAAGTCCACACCATCAACCTGCCACTGATGAAAAAGGCCATCGGCTTGCTGCGCCCATGCTCGACCTAGTGAAGCAGAAAACAGTGTGGGAGGAAGAAGGGAACCGCGAATGACCGCGAATGACCGCGAATTGATAATGGGGGCGTGCTGTCTGCGCATGTGTTCTAACGCCCTCCACCCATTTGCGTCCATTTGCGTGCATTGGCGGTTAACAAAGAGGGGGAACCGCGAATGAACGCGAATGAACGCGAATTGATTTTTGGGGATGAAGTGTACGCCATTGTCGGGGCGGCGATGGAAGTGTCCAACGTGCTGGGTTGCGGTTTTCTTGAGGCGGTCTATCAAGAAGCTCTGGAGCTGGAACTGGGGGAACGGCTGATTCCTTTTGCCAGGCAGGTCGAGATCGGCATCACGTACAAGGGAAAGGAACTGGCGAAAAAATATGTTCCGGACTTGATCTGTTTCGATCAGGTGATTGTTGAGGTTAAGGCTATCAAGCAACTATCACCCATCGAGGACGCCCAACTCCTGAACTACTTGAAGGCGACCGGAAAACCGGTTGGCGTTTTACTCAACTTCGGGACTCCGAAACTGGAGTGGAAACGAATGGCCCTTACCCACTCACCTGTTCGCGTCCATTCGCGTCCATTCGCGGTTAACAAAGAGGAGGAAACCGCGAATGAACGCTCATAAACGCGAATCCCAATCCGTAGTAGAGGTTGCCAAACCCATTGGCGTTCATTCGCGTGCATTGGCGGTTAACAAAGAGGGGAGACAGATGCTCTGGTGGGGACGTTTCGATCCCGCCTATTCCCGCAACGGCGTGGTGCGCCAACACCTCGCCGCGCTGGGCTGGCACATCCGCGACTTCCAGCCGCAGTTCTGTGCGTTTGGCGACATCGAAGCGGCGTTGCGGCGGTTGCCGAAGCCCGACGCGGTCTGGGTGCCTTGTTTCCGCCAGCGCGACATGGCCGCCGCTCGCCGCTGGTGCGACCGCCGCGGCGTTACGCTCATTTTCGACCCGCTCATCAGCGCCTATGACAAACAGGTCTGGGAACGCTTCAAAATCAAGAACGGCAGCCCCGCGGCGCAGAGGCTTTTGGCATGGGAGCGCGAGATTTTCGCCAAGGCCGATCTGTTGATCGCCGACACGGCCTGCCACGCCCGTTTCTTTTCGGGAACGCTGGGCGTACCGCCCGCGCGTGTGCGTGTCGTCTATGTCGGCGCGGATGAGGGGTTGTTCAACCCGGCGCCGCCACGCGAACCCCATACTCCCGCCGAGGCGCTGTTTTACGGCAGCTTCATCCCCCTGCACGGCGCGAACACGATCATCGAAGCCGCACGCATATATCAGGGCCCGCCGCTGCGCTGGCGCCTGCTCGGCGACGGGCCGGCGAAACCTGAGTGCCAGAAAGCCGCCGCGGGGCTTGAGAATGTCGTCTTTGAGGAGCGTCTCCCTTACGCGGAACTGCCGGCGCGCGTCCACCGCGCCGACATCCTTCTCGGCGTTTTCGGCACCACACATAAGGCCGGGCGCGTCATACCCAACAAAGTCTTCCAGGCCCTGGCGGCGGGACGCCCCGTCATAACCCGCGCCTCGGACGCCTACCCGTCAGAAGCCGCGCATTCGGACGCGCTGGCCTTCGTACCGCCGGGCGATCCGCGAGCCTTGTCTGCGGCGATGGCGGCATGGCTGGCGGAACCGGAACGCCTGACACGACGCGCAGAGGCTGCTAGAGAGGTCTATAACCGGTTTTTTTCCGCATCCGTCGTGCTCGCGCAACTGCAGGATGCGGTCGGCATAGCAGGAAATCGCTGATCGGGCAAAACAAACTCTTGCCATACGCTCCATCTGACCTTAAATTATTAGCTTATGACTGCCTGTTGGGCTGGATAAAGTGATTCTGCCGTGCTTGTCTGCTCCGTCAAACGCCTCCACCGTCTTCTGAAACGCGCGCGCCACGCGGCGCAAGCGCGTTTTGCGCTGCTTGCGCTCCGCCCCGAGCTGGAGCGTTTTTGCGGCGGCCCGGTGCAATTTTCGCTGACCGAAGGCGGCGGAAAGGATTTCGTCTTCTACGTCAGCCGCGGCAGAACGCGCGTGGCGGTACTGCGGATGGCCAATCCCGATTCCGTGCCGGACGGCACTCCGATCGAGCACCGCCTGAGCACCCCGCGTCTGCGCCTCACGGGGCACGAGCGCATCGCGCGCGAATACCGCATCTGCGCGTCGGGCGCGCCGTTCGGCATAACCGCCGCACCCCTCTGGCTCGCTCCTGACGGCACCGCCTTCATGTGCGCCTACGTGCCGGGCGAGCGGCTGCTCAAACACGTCGCCCGCGGCCGCCTTTCGATGTGGGACGCCATTGACCTCGCGGCCGCGCACACGGTAGCTTTCCAAGACGCAACCGGTGAGGCCCACATGGATCTGTCCCTCTTGAACGTGCTGGGCGACGACACGCTCGAACACCTGACGTTCATAGATTTTGAAACCGGCCCGGACCCGAGTCTGAGCAGCGAGGAAATCCGCCTTTTCGATTTTCTAAAACTCGTCGAGACGTCCATCAAATTCATGAACCCCGCTGACCGCGCCGCCGCCCCCGCGCGCTTCGCGCGCATGCTGCAGACCCTGCACCCGGAATTACGCAGCGCCCCGACCGAGCGTATCGCGCCCAAACTAAAGCGCCTGATCGATGTCCCCAGTCTTTGCGCCGTGCTGTCAGGCCGCGGCGGTCTCTATCCTGCCAACCCAACCAAACGTTGAAACCGGACCTCTGCAAGCCCATTGGCTTTACGTGTCACCAGAGCATTTCATTTTGCGCTTCACGGGTTCGTCGCAAACCGTGGAATCCTCTGGACGGGTCTAATGCGGTTGTGTAAGCTTTGCGTCAATCGTTAAGACTTTATGCAAAATCGTTTGAAAGAGATCATCCGCCTGTTGCCGCAAGCCCGCATGTTGTGCATCGGCGA
>CAYRZP010000047.1:0-16052 GCA_964428885.1 uncultured Lentisphaeraceae bacterium | reverse complement strand
CGGTCTTGTCCAAAACAAGCCCGATGCGGCTGGGGCTGCACTTGAAGAACCAGATATGCGAGACCGGCACGGCCAGTTCGATCGTGCCCATGCGCTGACGCCGCACACGCGAAACCGTGACCTCAACGCCGCAACGGTCGCAAACCACGCCCTTGTGCTTGATCCGCTTATACTTGCCGCAGGCGCATTCCCAATCGCGCGTCGGGCCGAAAATGCGCTCGCAGAAGAGACCCTCGCGTTCCGGACGGTAGGTTCGGTAGTTGATGGTCTCGGGATTGCGGACCTCGCCTTTACTCCATGAACGGATGGTTTCCGGCGACGCCAGCGTGATGCTCACGGCATCATAATGCCCGCCCGCGTCAAACATACCGCCAAACATCTCTCGCGCTGCATAAGGATTCATTTTGAACCTCCTGAAAAATTCGCTTTAGACTCTTTGCGTTTCCGCCGCAGCGGCGTTGTCGCCACCCAGCAGCTTCATGTCAAGACACAAGCCGCGCAGTTCGTGCATCAGCACCGAGAAAGACTCGGGCATGCCGGCGTCGAGCGTGTTCTGGCCCTTCACGATCGCCTCGTAAATGCGCGTGCGCCCGCCAACGTCGTCGGACTTGACCGTCAACAACTCCTGCAGCGCGTAAGACACGCCGTAAGCCTCCAGCGCCCAGACCTCCATCTCGCCCATGCGCTGCCCGCCATACTGGGCTTTGCCGCCCAACGGCTGCTGGGTCACCAGCGAATACGGCCCAGTGGCGCGCGCGTGTATTTTGTCCGTCACGAGATGGTGCAGTTTCAGCATATAGATCTGGCCCACAACCACCCGCTGATCGAACGGATCGCCGGTGCGGCCGTCATACAGCACGGTCTTGCCGTCATCGTTGAGCCAGGCGTTGCCGCCGATCTCCTTCTCCTGCACCTTGCGCGCCTCTTTCAGGAGCTTGTCGATCTCGTTCTCCTTGACGCCGTCGAACACCGGTGACGCGGCGTACAACCCAAGTACCTTGCAGGCTATTCCGAGATAGGTCTCGAACAACTGCCCCAAGTTCATGCGCGAAGGCACGCCCAGCGGATTCAGCACGATGTCTACCGGTGTGCCGTCGGGCAGGAACGGCATGTCGCAGTCAGGCACGATCTTGGCCACGACACCCTTGTTGCCGTGCCGGCCGGCGAGTTTGTCGCCGACTGAAAGGTTCTTCTTTTCAGCGATGTACACCCGCACCTGCTTGATCACACCGCCTTCGTCGATGATGCCGTCGACTTCGGCAAACTCTCCTTTGCCGCCGCTTTCCTCCAAATCTTCGAACCCAGGCCGGAACACGTTGATGATCTCTTCGATCTTCTGCTGCACCGGGCTGTTCTCGATCTGGATGTGATTGTGCGCTTTGGCTAGCTTGGCTAGCAGCGTTTTGGTGATCTTGCGGTTGGCGGGAATGATGATCTCGCTCGATTCCACGTCCAGCACGTCCAGCGGTATCTTCTCGCCCAGCAGGATGTTGCTCAGCGCGGTCGTCAGCTCGTCTTCAAGCGCGACGCGTTTCTTCTTGCGCTCTTCCTCGACATCGCGGACCTCCTTCTTCTCTTCCGGCGAGGCCGACAGAGAGAGGAAAGGACGGCGGACGTCCTGCTGCGACGTGACCTTGACATCCATCACAATCCCGTAAACGCCGCTCGGGACCGTCAGCGAAGTGTCGCGCACATCCGCGGCCTTTTCGCCGAAAATCGCGCGCAGCAAACGTTCTTCCGGAGCCAGCTCCGTCTCGCTCTTGGGCGTGATCTTGCCGACCAGGATATCGCCCGGACGCACCTCCGCGCCGATCCTGACGACACCGTCCGGACCGAGGTTTTTCAGTGCTTCTTCGCCGACGTTAGGAATGTCGCGCGTGATCTCCTCCGGGCCAAGCTTGGTGTCACGGGCCCCGACCTCGAACTCCTGAATGTGGATCGAGGTGAAGATGTCATCACGCACAACCCGCTCGCTTACCAGGATGGCGTCTTCAAAGTTGTACCCGGTCCAAGGCATGAAAGCCACCAGCAGGTTCTTGCCCAGCGCCAGCTCGCCATAACCGGTGGCGGGGCCGTCCGCCAGCACAGCGCCTTTTTTGACAGCCTGACCGACCTTGACCACCGGTTTCTGGTTAAAGCAGGTGCCGGCGTTGCAGCGGCGGAACTTCTGCAGGACGTGACGCCCGGCCACCTTCCCGGCCTCAGCCTTCTTGGCTTTGCCGGAAGGCATCTTGCCATCGGGCGTCACGAAGATCTCGTTAGCCGACACATAAGCGACTATGCCGTCTTCCTCCGCCAAGACCGTGACGCAGGAATCCTCGGCGGCACGCCCCTCCAGGCCCGTCGCCACATACGGGCGCTCGGTCTTGAGCAGCGGCACGGCCTGACGCATCATGTTGGCGCCCATCAACGCCCGGTTGGCGTCGTCATGCTCCAAGAAGGGAATCAGGCCCGCGGCGATCGACACCACCTGCATCGGCGAGACGTCCATGAACTCGACCGCAGCCCTGTCCACATCCTCAAACTCGGTCTTGTACCGGCAAGTGACACGCTCGGATGCGAAGCTGCCGTCCGGATTCAGTTCGGAATTTGCCTGCGCTATGACATAGTTCTCCTCCTTGTCGGCGGAGAGGTACTTCACCTCTTTGGTGACCTTGCCGTTGCGGACCACGCGATAAGGGCTTTCAATAAAGCCATACTCGTTGATGCGCGCGTAGATGCCCAGCGACGATATCAGACCGATGTTCGGGCCCTCCGGCGTCTCGATCGGGCAGATTCTCCCGTAATGCGAAGAGTGGACGTCGCGCACCTCAAAGCCGGCGCGTTCCCGGCTCAAGCCCCCTGGCCCCAGGGCCGAAAGGCGGCGCTTGTGCGCCAGCCCGCTTAACGGGTTGGTCTGGTCCATGAACTGGCTGAGCTGGCTGCGGCCGAAAAAGTCCTGCACCACCGCCGACAGCGACTTGCTGTTGACCAGGCGCGCGGGTGAAAGCACCCCGCTGGCCGGATCGAAAAGCTGCATGCGCTCGCGTATCAAGCGCTCCGTGCGCGCCAGGCCCACGCGGCACTGGTTCTCCAGCAGTTCTCCGGCGGTGCGTATGCGGCGGCTGCCCAAATGGTCGATGTCGTCCACATGTTCCTTGCCGACATAAATGCGCAACAGCAGCCTGATCGCCTCTACCACTTCTATGCCGCTCTCATGCAGAGTCCGCAGGTCATCCGGCACCTTGCCGGTCAAGCCCAGCTTCTGGTTGATCTTGTGCCGCCCCACCTTGCCCAAGTCATAACGCCGCGGCTCAAAGAAAAGCCGCTTCAGCAAAGTCTTGGCGTTTGACGACGTGGCCGGGTCTCCGGGACGCAGCCGCTTGTAAATATCTTTAAGTGCCTCCTCTTCCGAATGGATGCCGGCTTTGGCGTCCTCGCGCAAAGTCTTGATCAGGACACCCTCGTCCACAGCGACATCGACAACTTCGACCGTGTCGAAACCGGCTGCCGCGATCTGCTCCAGCAGTGCCGGCGTGATCGGATCGTATCGCCGGGCCAACACAGCCTGCGACTCGACATCTATCAGATCGTCCTTCATCACCAGCGTTTCCAAAGCGTCCGCCGTGTAGGACTTCTTCACCGACAGCTTTTTGAACTCGTAAAACTGCGCCAGTATCTGCTCGTCTGTGCCGTATCCCAACGTGCGCAGGAAGGTCGTGGCGTAAAACTTGCGGCGCCGGCGCCGACGGTCCATGTAAACCCACATGATGTCGCTGGAGTCGAACTGTATCTCGATCCAGGAGCCGCGGTCGGGAATCAGGCGCACGGAGAACAGCATCTGCCCGTTGGGGTGCTGCGCCTGCTCGGAACAGATGCCGGGCGAGCGGTGCAACTGCGACACGATCACGCGCTCAGCTCCATTGATGACGAACGAGCCGTCCCTTGTCATCAACGGGATCTCGCCCATGTAAACGTCTTCCTCGCGCGTCTCGTCGCCGTCTTTCAGACGGAAGGTGGCGTGCAGGGGAGCGGCATAAGTGTTGCCGTCTTCCAACGACTTCAACTCGTCTGCTTTGGGCTCGCCAATCTCATACTTGACATAATCCAGGGTGTACCTGCCGTCGTAACTGTCAATCGGGAAGACCTCGTGGAAAATCGCATGGAGCCCTTTTTTCTCACGCTTGCCCGGTGCGACGTCCCGTTGCAGAAAGTCCATGTAGGACTTCGTCTGAATCTCGATCAGATTGGGCGGCTGAATAACTGCTTTCAGCTTGCCGAAAATTTTACGGTCAACCATTGCCTACCTCAGGTCGTGTTTTTTTAAGATGTCGTCAATTAAGAAACCCCGCACTTCAAGATGCGCTCTTGAGGCCCGCCGACACGCATGACGCTTCCTTTTAACAGCCGGTTATGAACAGAAGTGTGGTAAGCTGCCACTTTGTTAACTGGTTCACACTTCGGCCGTGTTCCGCTTCAAGCGCTGATCGGGTGCTTTTCGCCTCTCTTTTGACGACTGTAATAACGATGGCTTTTCGGGCTTTCCGGCAGGACGGCGCAAACGCCTTCAGCCGGAACCGGGGACTGCCCCGGCCATCATCCAGGCAGCCCCCGTATCAAACAAACCGCCGCGAAGTTATTTCACTTCGACTTTGGCGCCGGCCTTTTCAAGCTGCTCCTTGAGCTTGGCCGCCTCGTCCTTGCTGACAGCCTGCTTCACCGGTTTCGGCGCGGCCTCGACCAGGTCCTTGGCGTCCTTCAGGCCCAACCCGGTGATGGCGCGGACTTCCTTGATCACGCCAATCTTGTTGGCGCCGGCTTCCGCGAGAATCACGTCGAATTCGGTCTTCTCTTCCACCGCGGCCGCGGCCGCGGCCGGAGCGGCGGCAACCGCCACCGGAGCGGCGGCAGTGACGCCCCACTTCTCTTCCAAGGTTTTAACCAGCTTGGAGATCTCGAGCACCGACAGGTTGCTCAGAAAATCAATCACTTCTTCGTTTGTCATTTTCACTTTTCCTTTATGTGCAACCGCACGCGTCAATCGCGGGCGGGGTTCCCGCGGACCGCACCGCTCAACAAGCGGACACGGCCGTTTCCGGCCATGTCAGGCGCCGGCACCCGCCAGCACCCGGCAACCCGGGTTTTTACGACACTTCTATGCCGCAGATCCGTTCTGTTTATCCTCGTAGGCCTTGAGCGCGTAGAGCACGTTAAGCAGCGGGGCGTTGAGCACGCGCACCAGACTCGTGGCCGGCGCCATGAGCGTCCCCAGCAACATGCCGCGCATGACATCCTTCGAAGGCAGTTTCGACAGCTCCACGACATCCGTCGCGTTAAGCGTCACGGTGTCCATGGTCGCGCCCTTGACCTCCGCCTTGCCGCTCTTCTTGGCGAACTCGACCAGCGCTTTCGCCACCTCGGTGACATCGCCGCTGCCGGTCACGATCGCCGTCGGCCCGGTGAACATGGCCGCCACCCCGGCCCAGCCCTGCTCCTCCGCGACTTTGGCCATATAGGTGTTCTTGACCACCATGGCCCGCGCGCCCAGCTTTTCGAGCGTCTGCCGCAAATCGGTGAGCTGCGTGACCTTCAGGCCGCCGTAGTTCATCACGAAACAGAAGTCGGAAGCTTTGACGCGCTCGATGACCTCATTCAAAATTGAAGCTTTTTCATTTCTCATTGCATCAGCCTCCCGGTTTACTCAAACTCCTTGACCAGCACACGCACGCCAACGCCCATGGTCGAACTGACGGTCAGGGTGCGCACAAAGGCGCCTTTGGCCCCAGCCGGGCGCTCAGCCTTGACCGCGTCCACGATCACGCGGATGTTCTCAACCAGCTTGCTTTCCTCAAAGCTGCGCTTGCCGCACATGACGCAGACGTTGCCGGCGCGGTCCATGCGGAAATCCACCTTGCCGCCTTTGGAGGCCTTGACAGCCGCCGCCACATCATCCGTGACCGTTCCGGTCTTGGGATTGGGCATGAGCCCGCGCGGGCCCAGGACGCGGGCGATCTTGCGCACCTCCTTCATCGCGTCGGTCGTCGAGATCGCCACGTCAAACTCCGTCCAGCCGTTTTTGATCTTCTCGATCAGGTCTTCATACCCGACCTCGTCCGCTCCGGCCGCCTTGGCCTCGTCAGCGTGCGCGCCGGCCGCGAAAACGATCACCCGCACATTCTTGCCGGTGCCATGCGGCAACGTCACCGTGCCGCGGACCGTCTGGTCCGATTTCTTGATGTCCACGCCGAGACGCATCGCCACCTCAATGGTCTCGTCAAATTTCGCGCCCGCGTTCGCCTTGACAAAGGCGACGGCCTCTTCCAGGCTCACCGGCGCGGCCGGAGCCTTTTTCTGGGCATCGATATACCTTTTGCCATGTTTTGCCATGATCCGTGTCCCCTTTATCAGTCAACCACTTCAATACCCATGTTGCGCGCGGTGCCCTCGATCATACGCATCGCCGCCGCCTCGTCCGTCGCGTTCAGATCCGCCTTCTTGATTTCGACGATCTTGCGGACCTGCTCGCGCGTGACCTTGCCGACCTTGTCGCGGTTGGGAGTTCCGGATCCTTTCGCCAGCCCGGCCGCCTGCTTCAGCAGCGCGGAAGCGGGCGGGCTTTTGAAAACCAGAGAAAAACTGCGGTCCGCATATACCGTGATGACCACGGGAATGATCAGACCGGCCTTGTCCTGCGTCTTGGCATTGAACTCTTTGCAGAACATCATGATGTTAACGCCTTGCGCGCCCAATGCAGGGCCCACAGGCGGCGCCGGATTCGCCGCTCCCGCGGGAATCTGCAACTTAACGGTCCCCATGACCTTCTTAGCCATTTTGTCACCTTGTCTTTCGCAGCCCTCCCGGCATCCCCACCGGTACACACGGGCCGCACTTGACGAACTGTAGCCGCGCTATGGCGACACTGCCCGGCGGCTTCGCTACGCGTTCTCGCTGACCGCGCGCTCCACCTGCCAGTACTCCAGTTCCACCGGGGCGGTACGCCCGAAGATCGCCACAGAGACCTTCAGCTTGCCACGGTCGGGATCCACTTCATCCACGGAACCGCTGAAACTCATGAACGGCCCGTCGATGATCTTGACTGTCTCGCCCGGCTCGAACTGAACCTTGGGCTTGACCTTTTCTTTCTTCTCAGCCACCTGGTTGACAACCGCGTCAACCTCGGAAGCGGAAAGCGGCATCGGATGCTTGCCCCTGATAAAGCCGATCACTCCCGGCGTTTCTTTGAGAAACCGCCATGCCGGCTCCAGCATGTTCTTGGACTCGTCGTACAGGGCAAGGCTGATAAAAACATAACCCGGGAAAAATTTACGCGAAACGGTCTTCTTGACACCGTTCTTGACCTCGGCAACCTTCTCGGTCGGAATCACCACCTCGCCGATATAATCTGACATCTCTTCAATCTTGGCGCGGGCCTCGATCGAGCGCTTGACCTTCTGCTCTTGCCCCGTCAGCGTATGTAAAACAAACCATTGCTTCGTCATCGCCGCTCCCATGGGTTACGCATGCACCAACTGCAGGAAAAACATGATGGTCTTGTCACAACAGAGCACCACCACGGCCAGAATCACGATAAAAGAAATGACCACCAGAGTGGAATCGACCAGTTCCTGCCGGTCAGGCCAAGAGATCTTCTTGAACTCAATGCCCACCTCGCCCAGATAGGAGAGCAGACTCCGCGTAATTTCTTTCACTTTGTTCATTCCCTCAACCCTTTCGACCGCCGACCTGCGCCGGCTGCGCCTCTTGCGCCATTGCCGCGCCCGCAACCCGGCGGCTGACGTCGCCGAAACTGGCAGGCCAGGAGGGACTCGAACCCCCAACAACCGGTTTTGGAGACCGGTGCTCTGCCAAATTGAGCTACTGGCCTAAGACATCTTCAAACTACTTGGTTTCCCGATGCACCGTGTGCTTCTTCTCGGCCGGGCAAAACTTCTTGATCTCTAGCCGGTTCACTTGGGTCCGCTTGTTCCGGGTTGTCGTGTAGTTGCGCCGCTTGCATTCCGTACAAGCCATAATCGCTAATTCTCTCGGCATATCCGCCTCACTGCTGCAGCCTGCTTGTTTAAACCCGTGCCCCGTCCGCGGGTGCGCACACCCACGGACGGGACACGCTCACAGGAGTCAGCTTGTTATTTGATTACTTTCGTGACTGTGCCGGCGCCGACCGTGCGGCCGCCCTCGCGGATAGCGAAACGCATCTTGTCTTCCAGCGCGACCGGCGAGATCAGCTTCACGGTGATCGAGATGTTGTCGCCCGGCATAACCATCTCCACGCCTTCCGGCAGGGTGATGTCACCCGTCACGTCGGTCGTGCGGATATAGAACTGCGGCCGGTAACCCTTGAAGAACGGGGTGTGGCGCCCGCCCTCTTCCTTGCTGAGGACATAAACCTCGCCGCTGAACTCGGTGTGCGGAGTGATCGATCCGGGCTTGGCCAGAACCTGGCCGCGCTCGACATCTTCCTTCTTGGTGCCGCGCAGCAGACAGCCGATGTTGTCGCCGGCCTGCCCCTGATCCAGCAGCTTGCGGAACATCTCGACGCCCGTGCAGGTCGTCTTGGCCGTCGGACGCAGACCGATAATCTCGATCTCTTCGCCAACCTTGATGATGCCGCGCTCGACACGGCCGGTCACCACCGTGCCGCGGCCCTCGATCGAGAACACGTCTTCGATCGGCATCAGGAACGGCTTGTCCAGCAGACGCTGTGGCTCGGGAATGTAGGAGTCCAGCGCCTCCATCAGCTTGGTGATGCACTCGCAGGCCGGATCATCCGTGCTGGTGGCCTTGGTGGCCGGCAGCGCCGAACCGCGCACGATCGGGATGTCGTCGCCGGGAAACTCGTACTTGGAAAGCAGCTCGCGGATCTCCATCTCGACGAGATCGAGCAGCTCTGGATCGTCAACCAGGTCAACCTTGTTGAGAAACACCACGATCGCCGGGACGCCGACCTGACGGGCCAGCAGGATGTGCTCGCGGGTCTGCGGCATCGGTCCGTCAGCCGCGCTCACGACCACGATCGCGCCGTCCATCTGCGCCGCGCCGGTGATCATGTTCTTGACGTAGTCGGCATGCCCCGGACAATCGACGTGCGCATAGTGGCGGTTAGGCGTGCCGTATTCCACATGCGAGGTCGCGATCGTCAGGATCTTGGTCGCGTCACGGCGGCCCGCCGATTCCGAAGCCTTGGCGACCTGGTCGTAACTGATCGGCGCGTTAAAACCCTTAAGCGCCTGAACGTTGGTTATCGCTGCTGTGAGCGTTGTCTTGCCGTGGTCGACGTGGCCGATCGTGCCGACGTTGACGTGAGGCTTCTCGCGGACAAATGTCTCTTTCGCCATTTTAATGTTCTCCTGTGAGGTGTAACAAAACAAACATCGCCAAAGCTGGAGCCAACAAGCAGAATCGAACTGCCGACCTCTTCCTTACCAAGGAAGTGCTCTACCAACTGAGCTATGTTGGCGTCCTCCATCTCCCCTACGGGGGCAAAGAACCCCTAACCCAATAAGCCCCGGGCCGAGAACCCGGAACCATCGTGCAGAAGTTCCCTAACCTTGCCAATGTCCTGCTTCCATTTTACCGGAAAGCCGATCCCGGTGAAAAGGAAACCGAATAAGATTATCGAAAGCCCTGTAGTATGTCAACCAGGCACATAAAACTTTTTAGTCCGCTCATTGTGAATCTGGAGGGACGGCTGCCACGCCGTCCGTAACCCAGAATGTGCTCAAAAGCCGAACTGCCCGCGATTGCATCTACGGCGATATCAAGGTATGCTATACGCCAACAATCAAGGAAACGAGGTGCGCTGGTGACGGATATCATGCTTCTGGTCGCAGTCTTGCTCGGCGTGGCCGCGGTGGCCCTGCTGTCGCTGTTGCTTAAAAAATCCGCCCAGGCGCCCGGCCAGGACACGGCCCTGCGCATCGCCGCCTTCGAAAAGAGCCTTGAGCGCACGGAACGCGCCGTGCGCGAAGAGGTGGCGCGCAACCGTGAGGAGCAGTCAAGGACCGACCGCGAGCAGCGCCTGGAGACCGCCGGGAGCCAGAGGGCCTTCAGCGAGGCCGTCACCGCGCGGCTGGCCGATATGGCGGCCGCGCAGGAGCGCCAGTTGGAAACCATGTCGCGCAAGATCGCCCAGCTTTCCGAAGCCAACGAAAAACGGCTGGAAGCGGTGCGCCAGACCGTGGACGGACGCCTGCAGAGCCTGCAGGCGGACAATGCCAGGCAGCTCGATCTGATGCGGCAGACCGTGGACGAGAAGCTGCAGGGCACGCTGGAGAAACGCCTGGGCGACTCCTTCCGGATGGTCAGCGAACGCCTGGAACAGGTCCATAAGGGGCTGGGCGAGATGCAGAACCTGGCCTCCGGCGTCGGCGACCTGAAAAAAGTGCTCTCGAACGTCAAGACCCGCGGCACCTGGGGCGAGATCCAGCTCGGCATGCTGCTGGAACAGGTTCTGACCCCGGAGCAGTACGAGTCCAACTTGGCCACCAAGGGCGGCGGCGAGCGCGTGGAGTTCGCCGTGCGGTTGCCGGGACAGGGTAACGACCGCGCCGCGACGGTGCTGCTGCCGATCGACGCGAAATTCCCGATGGAGGATTACCAGCGCCTGATGGACGCGCAGGACCGCGGCGACGCCGCCGCGGTCGAAGCAGCCGGCAAACAGCTCGAGAACCGCGTCAAGGCCTGCGCCGGTGATATCAGCGCCAAGTACCTCAACCCTCCCGGAACCACGGACTTCGCCATTCTGTTCCTGCCGGTCGAAGGTCTGTACGCCGAGGTGGTCAGACGCAGCGGCCTGACCGATTCCCTGCAACGCGAGCAGCGCGTGGTCATCGCCGGGCCCACGACGCTCTGGGCACTCCTGAACAGCCTGCAGATGGGCTTCCGCACACTGGCGATCCAGAAACGCTCCAGCGAGGTCTGGAGCCTGCTCAGCGCGGTCAAGACCGAGTGGCAGAAGTACGGCGAGGTGCTGGACGCCGTGCAGAAAAAGCTTAGCCAGGCCTCCGAAGGACTGGAGAAGGTCCAGGTCCGGTCGCGCGCCGTCAGCCGTAAACTGCGCGATGTGCAGGTGTTGCCTAGCTTGGACGCGGCGGCCTTGCCGCTTGGCGATGTCTTGGAGACAACCGACGACAACGAGTTGCCGGAGGCCGAGTCCTGATGCGCTATACCGACCGTTTGTTCCGCCCGCCCGCCGAAGCCAAAAGCCTGATCTTTCAGGTCGCCTTGGGTTGTCCGCGCAACTGTTGCCGTTTCTGTGCCATGTACAAAGGCGTGCCTTATCGTGTGCGCCCGCTTCAGGAAGTCCTGTCTGAATTTGCTGCAGCAGCCCGGCGGCACCCCACAACCAACCGCATCTTTCTGGCGGACGGCGATGTCATGGCCCTGCCGTTCGAACAACTGCGCGTTATGCTGGAGGGACTCAATCGGCTTTTTCCACGCCTGGCGCGCGTTAACCTCTATGCCAACGGCAGCTCGATTAACGCCAAAAGCCCGCTCGAGCTGGAGCGTCTGCGCCAGCATAAACTCAGCACTCTTTATCTCGGATTGGAAAGCGGCGACGAGGCTTTGCTGAAGACTCTCAACAAGGGCGAGACCGCGGAAGGCATGTGCGCGGCCGTGCGTCAAGCCCAGCAAGCCGGGCTGAAATGCTCGGTCATGATCCTGCTCGGCATCGGCGGGTCCGCTGGCTCGGCCAGTCACGCGACAGCCACAGCCGCCGTGCTCAACCGCATGCAGCCGCGTCTGCTATCGGCTCTGCGTTTTGTCGATGTGCCGGGCACCTCCATGCCGGCCTCTTATCAGGCCGTGACCGAATACGAGGCTGTCGACGAACTGCTGCGCATTTTGCGCGGGTTGTCTTTAGAAAAAACCGTGTTCCGCGCCAACCACACTTCCAACCCCGTGCCGCTGGAAGGTCGTCTGCCCAAAGACCGTGATGCGCTCATAGCCACGGTTGAGGCGGTCTTGCCCGGTCTCGACCGGCATGGACCGGGCCGCTTGCCGTTTATGTTGTGACCGCAGCCAAGAGCGCAACACCTCCGCTCACGAACGCCCTCCGCAGTCTGGCCACCGCCACCTCCTTGGATTTGGCATCAACCTCCACAGTCACATCCAGAACGCTCCAACTTTCCGGAAAATCCGCTATGCTTATAAAGTCATGATGCGTCCGAGGGTTCTTCGCGCCGGGACCCTCCCTAAGCGTCGAAACATGGAAAAGCGGCTCGCGGTTCCAGGTGGCCACAGCTTGCCGCGACATCCTCCTCGGTCAAGCCGTCCGGCAGACAGCGGCGAGGCTAAGGGAGAAAGTCCGTCACCACACGCACCTTACCCATAGGTTCATCCGAGTAAGCGATTATGCTCTTCATAAGGCTGCTGGACGACGGGCACTACCTGAAATCGCGGCAGCCGTCGGGCCACGCGCTGTATCAGGCGGTGCTCGACGAGGCGGGCAAACTGCTCTCGACGCAATGAAAATCCTGCGAGATCGCGACCCGCTGGATCCGCGATACCCAGTACAGAGATGACTTCTGTTTCGTCCGACATCCCCAGTCTCTCGTCAACTGTGCGCTGCTCATCAACGCAGCAGCCTTCATCACTAACACACTGCGGAAGCAGCGCCCGACCTCGACCCCTGCACTGCGCGAGAACTTCGTACGCCGCCCCTCACTCGCGTTACGAAACCTGACGAACCCGTTTTACGCTTCACTTGCCTCCTAAAAGAAAAAGCCGTGCGCCGTTTCCCCTTGATTTAGCGTTTGCGTGATAGGCGTGTTTGTCATATTATTACTGCGTGGTTAAGCGGTACGCATTCGGCATGGAGTCGTGTGCATCTGTCGTTTTAGTAATGTTGGAAAGGATATATTTCCATGACTAAGCACAAAGCAATGACTGTGTCCCTCAGAGGGGCGGCCTCCCTGTTGCTGGTTCTGGCGCTCGTCTCGCCCGCTGCCCGCGCGCAGGAGGCAAACACGGACGGGATCAAGCCTGCCGTCGAAAAGAATGCCGAGCCTTCTCAAGGGGTTTTGGCAACAGGCCGCCAGAGCGTTCAAGCGCTGGGCGAGGCCACCTCTGAAATCGGCGGATCGTTCCGCACAGGCGGCAGGCGCGCCGCCAACCAGGGGCGCAAGCTGTGGCAGGATGTCATGCTGCCCGTTGCGCAACGCCTGGCAGCCGCCCTGCCCGGCGTGTTGAAAGCCGTCGTGCTGCTGCTAGCCTTCTGGCTGGTCGGCAAACTGGCGGGTGCCTGCGTTCGGAAATTGCTAAGTCTGACCAGTATTGACGAAAGGGCCGCCCGCGACTGGGGCCTCGACAGCCTTTTGAAACAGGCCGACGGCGGAATACGCTCTCTGGCAGGCCTGGCAGGCTGCGCAGTCAAGTGGTTCTTCGTCCTGTTTGGCTTCGTGGCGTTCTTTAATGCGCTGAACCTCGCCATGGTGGCCGGGCCTTTGCAGAATGTTCTGGACCGCATCGTCGGGGCGGTGCCGGGCCTGATCAAGGCTGTCGTGATCCTCTTCCTATACTGGGTCATCGCGGCCCTCGCGCGCGCCGCCGTCACCCGCGCGCTGGGCGCCATGAAGTTCGATTCGCGCTTCAGCAAGCATCTCGCCGTGCCGCAGGGCGAAGGCCCGGCTGCGACACCGAGCGCCATGATCGGAAAGCTGTTGTTTTACATCATCCTGCTTTTCGGTGTCCCGCCTTTCCTGCAGGCGCTGGGCCAGCAGGCGCTGGTCTACCCGCTGCAAGAAATGCTCTCCAAGGCACTGGGCTTCCTGCCCAACCTTTTCGCCGCCGCGATCATCCTGATCGTGGGCCGCATCGTGGCCACCATCGTGCGCGAGGTCGTCTGTAACTTCTTGGCCGCCAGCGGCGCGGACGCGGGCGCGGAGAAACTGGGGCTGGGCAAGGTCTTCGGCACCAACAAACTATCCAGCATTGTTTCAAAGATCGCCTATTTCTTCATCTTCATACCCATCCTGGTGCAGGCCGTCGACAGCCTGGCGATCAAAGCCATCTCCGACCCCATCAAGGCCACCCTGCAGAACATCCTCGCGGCCATACCGGCCATGATGGTGGCGCTGATCATCGTCATCGTCGGCTATGTGGTGGCCAAGGTTGTGCGCTCGCTGGTCGAGTCTTTCCTGAGCGGCGTCGGACTGGACGCCCTGCCCAATCGTTTGGGGCTGACCTTCCTGGAGACCAAAGGCGGGCAGATGCCGCCCTCCGGCCTGGTCGCCGCGGCCGTGGCGGTGGTGATCATGCTGATCACCGCACAGCAGGCCTCGGCTTCGCTCGGCTTCGACCAACTGGCTGAACTGATACGGCGCTTGGTCGAATACCTGCCTAACCTGGTGGTCGGGGTTGTGATCCTGCTGGCCGCCCTCGGCCTCGGCAAATATGTCGGTTCGCTGGTCTCCCGCTCGCTGGGCTCGCACGCCAACGCCGGCGTGCTCTCAATCGTGGCGCGTTACGCCGTGATCCTGCTGGGCGTCAGCATGGCGTTGGAGCAGCTCGGCGTGGGCAAAGAGATCGTTATGCTCGCGCTGGGGGCGCTGCTGGGCGGCAGCGCCATCGCGTTGGGCCTGGCGTTCGGGCTGGGCGGCAAAGACCGCGCGCGCGAACTGGTCGAAAACTGGAGTCGCGACAAAAGCTGAACGGCTTAATCATAATCTCGCGGGTTCTTGCGGCGTCCCCGCAAGAGCCTGTATTGCATTTATTTGAAAGGCGTGCGCCGAACACAATGTCAGATTGTCGCGCCACGCTGACTGACGGCTAACAGAGAAAACAAAGAGTGAACGCCTCGTCCAACGGGACAAAACGCCTCCTTTCGCTCGACCTTTTGCGCGGGATCGATATCTTCATGCTCTCGGGCGGATGGTTCATACTTTACGGACTCGCGAACCGCGGCGCGTTCGGCGAAGGCGCGTTTGCCGCCGCCGTCCGCCGACAACTCACGCACGTGCGCTGGGAGGGGTTTGCCGCCTGGGATCTCGTGATGCCGCTGTTCTTGTTCATGGCTGGCATCGCCCTGCCGTTCTCGCTCGCAAAATACGACACTTCCGCCAAAACGTATCTCCGCATCTTCAGGCGCGTCGCCTTGCTGTGGATTCTCGGCATGGTGGTACAAGGGCGGCTGTTGTCGCTCGATCCGCACAAAATCGCGTTTTATTCCAACACGCTTCAGTCGATCGCGGCGGGCTATCTTGTGACCGCGCTCATTTTCATCAGAGTGTGAAATGCGGCCGCCGTGCTCAGATCAAACACGGCACCCCCCATTTAGATATCCAGTAGGAAAACATACTCCATGCGTTTCCCCGCAAACTATCGCCGGGATGCGTTCTCTGGGAACGGCTTTGCCGCCGCTCACTACAGGCATGCCGTTCGTTTCCAGTTCGACCGAACGGATCTCCAATTCCCACGCCGTCATCTTCAGCGCGGCTTCGCAACTGATGCCCGCCGCGTCGCCGGTGCCCGCGTACGCGTACGTCAGCGTGGCGGTGCCGTTGCTGACCGCCTCGACGTACACGTCGCAGCCGGGGTAGCCCGCGAACGACGCCCCGTTCACACCGTCGGTGACGGTCTGGCCGCAGGCCAGCAGCGGCGAGTCGCCGGAGCCGGGAGAACCCGTAGCCCATATTTTGATGGCACCCGCCGTACCTTCCAGCGAGAGCGTGTAGACCCCGTCCAAATGACTTTGCGTGGACAGCCGGACCGGCCTGAACACGTTGGTCGCCACGGGAATGCCCCACCCATAGGTTTCGGAAAGGCCCGGCTCGGCGGCGCGGTCGTCATCATCCACCGCGCCGTCGAGGTTCACATCGCCGAAGAGGCGCACGCTCAGGACCGTGAACCGGTTGGTCACACGGTGGACGTGGCTGTCCTCGTCCGTCCACTTCCACACGATGCGGTCTGCGTTGACCCGCTGTCTCTTGATGTTCACGGTTTCCTCTTCCGGAGACCACGCCACAGGAAAAGGGCGGCGAAAACGCCCGCACCGACAGCGAGCGGGACAACAGACCGCTTCCACACCGGAGGATTGGCGGGCGTTTCCGCAA
>CAYRZP010000046.1:0-16072 GCA_964428885.1 uncultured Lentisphaeraceae bacterium | reverse complement strand
CCTACTCCGCCGAGCTGCAGCGGTTCGCCGCGTTTGCCGAGTACGTCGGCCCGCAGCTCATCAAGCAAGGCAGCGTGTCCGACCTGATGAAACAGATCCGGCAGACCGAGGTCGTCAAGGCTGCGGTCGAATATCAGGGCGTCACCACCAGCAGCGGGCCGGTCAAACTCAAACCCGGCCACGGCAAAAAGGGTTCAGGCCCGCCGCCCAAGAAAGTGTCCGTGCAGGACATGATCGCCGAGATCCGCGCCAAATTCGAGATCAGCGACGAGGAAGCCCTCTACATCAAACAGGTCACCGAGGAAAAGGTGGCGGACCCGGCGATCCGCGACACGGTCGTCACGCACCGCGAAGACCGCGTCTACCTCGAAGGGGCGTATCGCGGCCAGGTGAACGGCGAGATTCAAGCCGCTTATGAGGATATCGGACGATACGACGAACTGGCTGACCTGAAGTACACCGACATTGGCGGCATCTTCGACATTATGGCCGTGACCGTGATTCAAACCCATCTGACCACCGCAGCGTAAGGCTATGAACAAGACCATCGACCAGATCCCGGAAGCCGACCGCCCGCGCGAGAAGCTGTTGCGCAAGGGCGCTCCGGCTCTGAGCGACCAGGAGTTGCTGGCCATCCTGCTGGGCAAAGGCACCCCCGCCATGGACGTGATGACGCTCGCCGGAAAGCTGGCGCGGCTTATTGATGAAAAAGGATTATCGGTCAAGGCCGACGACCTGACCCAATTCGAAGGCGTGGGCGACGCCAAGGCCACACTGATCCTCGCGGCGTTCGAGTTCGCCCGCCGCCGCATCAAGCCCGAGGGCTCCAAGATAGTGACCCCGGCGGATCTGCTGCCCCACATCCGGCACTACGCCGACCGCAAGCAGGAGCACTTCCTGTGCGCCAGCATCAATGGCGCGAACGAGATCCTGAACATCCGCGTCATCTCGATTGGCCTCATTGACCGCAGCCCCGTGCATCCGCGCGAGGTCTTCGCCGACGCATTGTCCGACCGCGCCTCGGCCATCATCGTCGCCCACAACCACCCGTCGGGAAACCTCGAACCCTCGCCGGGCGACATCGCCATTACTGCCCAGCTCAAAGCGGCCGGTGAGATCGTCGGCGTTGAACTGCTAGATCACATCATCTTCAACCGAACCGGCTACTACAGTTTTCTGGAAGCGGGGGGGGCGGGCGTAAATTGAAGGGCCGCTCTACGGTGTCTGCGCAAAACCGCGATTATTATTCGCACCCCGGCTCTTGCCACGCCGTCCGAACCCGTATCATGGCTGCAAACCGCTTTGCGGGAACCGCGCATGAGCATCTTCACTACCGCTTTGAAGACACCCCTGACCTAAGCAAGCCTCTACTTGTCGTCCAACCGGACCTCGATGCTTTTTTCTTTGCCTGCCGAATCCATATAAGTCAGGCGGTAATTACCCTTGAAGCCGCGGAATTTCACTGTCCCGTCCTTGCCGGCCCTGACCGTCATTCGCGTCTTCCACTCGTCGTTGATCAGCTTGTTCAGCGCGTGGAACGACGGCTTCGGCTCCATGTCCCGCGTGAACAGCCCCGAGACGGACGGCTCGCCCGGCGCGCCGCAGTCGTCCACCACGTTCCACCATGTGATCCCCATCATCGGCTTGACGCTGAACCACACGCGGTAGAGGTTCCGCGCGATCACTGCCTGAATCTCCTTGCCGCGCTCGTCGTTGCCCGGCGCGGTGATGGTGATCTCGCTCAGATGGATCGGCAGCCCCGCCTGCGCGAGCGTCGCCATCGTCGCGCGCACCTCGTCCGGCGTGTTGACCGGCAGGCCGACCCGCTTGCCGTCCGCGATGTCGAGGCACTGCCGCGGGTCGAAAAGGTGCATCTGCGAGCCCATGGTATCGATGCGGCAGCCGCGCGCCAGCAGATCCTTGGCCTGCTCCGTGTATTTGGCGTTGTTCAGGTAGTCGTTGATGTTGAGCTTCACGCTTTTCGGGAAGAGCCGGTCCGCCTGCTGGAACGCCGCGAACGTGTAGTCGCCCGGCATCAGCCCGTAAACGCTCTTGCAGATGCGGTCGCCGGGAATCATCAGCCCCCGGCTGAAATCGGTGGCGCTCTCGTTGACCACGTCCCAACTGTGCAGCCGCCCGCCGTAATGCGACGCGAGCTCGGTCATGCGTTTCTCGTAGAGCCGGCGCATCTCCGAGGTGAACGCCGGCGCCAGCTCGGCGATCTGCGCGGGCGTCAGCTTGGCGAGACCTTCATTGCCGAGCGCGAGAATCTTCGCCTTCTCGCCCGCCGGGCAGAACTGCCCGAACAGCCACTCGGGATACTGCCATTTGCGGTTTCCCCAGACGATCGTGTGACCGTGCAGCCGGATGCCCTTGCTCTCGCAGAACGCCACCACCGGATCGGTGGCGGGCCGCCGCCAGTGCGCCTCGTTTTTCGGGTTCTCCGCCTTGTTCCAGTACGCCTCGGAGTCGCGCTCCGCCGCCGCGAAGCGCGGCTTGCCCGGCTCCGGCTCGAACTTCTTCCAGTAGAACGCGATGGTCGCGGAGTTGAAGAGCGTCCCGTAAAGATCCTCGTACTTGCGGTTGCGCTCCGCCGTCCCCAACTGCCTGAAGTTGAAGATGTGCGCGCCGAAGCGGAAGGCGTGCGAGACCTGCTCGACCTTCACCTCGGCGCCAGCCGCCAGGCCGTCTAGCGTGAAGGCCCCGTCCGCCTTGCGGTTCTGCTCTATATCCCGGTCGATGCGCGCCTGCTCCTCCGGGTTCCAGATCTTCCAGTACGCCTCGCTCATCGCCGCGTTCTGCCCCTGCGCGAGCGCCGCCGCCATAGCCGCCGCTATCATCGCCATCCGCTTGATCACCATAATCTCAGCTCTCTTTCCTTCAGCTTGCACAAACTTCGAAAACTCATGATCGCCATTTGCCAACTATGATACAAGCTAATTTGGTTTGTCAGAGCGCTTTTATTTGGCCCGCTTTACGGCGCGACCGACGGTCGCTAAACGAGGACTGTTTTCGGTCGATTGACAAACTAAACGCGCCTCCCCGGCTCCGCCGGTGGCGCGTTTACTTTTTCAATCGACAACTCTGTAAAAAAAATACGTCGTCCGTCAATTCCGCTTGAATCCGGCAAGACCTTATTGATACTATAAAACGTTTCACGGAGGAAAAAATGGTCAAAATCAGACTTCGCAGAACAGGCAGCAACAACAATGCCGCTTACCGCGTTGTGGCGACTGACGAGCGGTCGCCACGCGACGGCAAGTTCTTGGAGATCCTCGGCTGGTACCTTCCGAGGCAGTCGGGCGAGAACTACAAGCTGGACATTGAGCGCGTGGACTACTGGCTTTCCAAGGGCGCCCGCATGAGCGAGACCGTGGCCAGCATGGTAAAAAAGACGCGCAAGGCCGGAGCCTCGGCTGTCTGACGGGGCTACCCGGTATGAGCGGCCCCATGCAGATCGATGTGCTGACGGTTTTTCCGGGCATGCTGCGCGGGTTTATCGAAGAGAGCATGTTGCGGCGGGCGGCCAGGCTGGGACGGGTTGTTTTCAGGACGGTAGACTTGAGGGATTTCGCGCATGACGCGCGTCGGACCGCCGACGACCGTCCGTACGGCGGTGGCCCAGGGATGATCATGAAGCCGGAGCTGTGGTTCGAGGCCGTCGAGGCCGTCCGCACGCCGGAGGCCAGGGTGATCATGATGACCCCTTCCGGCCGACGGTTCATTCAGGCCGAGGCCCGCAGGCTGGCGAAGGAGCGGCACCTGATCTTCGTCTGTGGCCACTACGAGGGCATTGACGAGAGGGTGCGCGAGGCGCTGGTGACCGACGAGCTGTCGATCGGCGACTACGTGCTGACCAACGGCGTTCTGCCGGCGGCGGTGGTGGTGGACGCGGTGGTGCGGCTGTTGCCAGGCGTGCTGGGCGGCGGCGAGGAGGCGGTGCGCAGCGAGTCCTTCTCGGAGGGGTTGCTGGAGGCGCCGCAGTATACGCGGCCGCCGGTGTACAGAGGGATGGCGGTGCCGACGGTCCTGCAGAGCGGGAACCACGGCGAAATGGAGGCCTGGTGCGGGCGGCAGGCGTTGGACAGGACGGCCAGAAGGCGTCCGGACTTGCTCCAGTGAGCGCCGGACATATGAAGTTGAGGGATTGAAGTTGACAGTTAAGGAGTAGGGAAATGATTGCGAAAGCGATTGACAAGATCAATGCCGAGCAGGTCGCCAAGGCGAACGAAGGCAAGAAGGTGTTAGAGTTCAAGGTCGGCGACAACGTGAAGGTTTTCGTGAAGATCAAGGAAGGCGAAAAAGAGCGCCTGCAGGCCTTTGCCGGCACGGTCATAGCCCAGGACGGCGGCGGCGGCAACAACGCCACCTTCACGGTGCGGCGCATCTCGTTCGGCGTCGGCGTCGAAAAGGTCTTCCCGGTCAACTCCCCCTACATCGACCGCGTTGAGGTCGAGCGCTCAGCCCGCGTGCGCCGCGCGAAACTGTACTATCTGCGCAAGCTCACCGGCAAGAAGGCGCGCCTGCGCGAGGCTTGAGACAGGCGCGAGCGCCGCGCACAGCGGCGTGAAACGTGAAAAAGGGTTCAGGTGAAAAGGCACCTGAACCCTTTTTGTGTCTCTGCGGCTCGCGAGGGCACTCCTCCCAACGCATGTCTGACCGTAGGACTGGCGGGCGAGCGCCACCGCGAGCCGTCGGCTTTCTTGGTGGTCCGAAACGTCCCGCCCTACTTGCCCAGCGCCCAAATCGTAACCAACACGCATCTCATTGCCGCATGCACTCCAAAATCGCCTCCGCACTCGAAGGCTATGAGCCACACGCTAAATCACAGGCGGTTATAAACAGGTGATAATAACTATGTTGATAAGTCATATATATTTGGCAATAAACAAGATAACACTGGTGATAATATGTTGATATCTTTCGCTTGTGTATAATCTGCGGTTCAGGGCATACTGTTCCCCATGGCGAATCTTTCCATAACTTGCTGCCGCAGTCTGGCTGAGGCGCGGCGCGCCAAGGGAATCACGCAGAGTGCGCTTGCGGCCCGGGTTGGCTGCAAGCAGTCGGCGATCAGCATGTTGGAGGCGGGGCAGGCGTCGAAGATAGCCTGGGAGAGCGTCCAGCGCATCGCCGATATACTGGAGGTCAAGCTCGACCCCGCAGATAGCCTGCAAACGCCGGAACGCCCGGCCGTGCCCTTGTCGGGTCACCCTTTCTGCCCCAACGCAGCCTGCCTGTCGAATGTGCCCTATCTCGTGGAAGGCCGCCTGCTCTTCTGGCCGGCCGCGCAGCCTAGCGGCGCGCGCGATGCCAGCGCATGCGCGGTATGCGGCGAGCTTTTGGAGCGCCGCTGCCCCAATTGCGGCGCGGCCTTGACGCAAGGCGCCTGCTGCCCTGACTGCGGTCGGCCGAAAGTCACGGACACCGTCTCGGGCACCCTGGCCGAAACAGCGGAATGGGCCGCGCGCCGGAGGCGCGATATCGCGGAATGGCGTGCGCTGCAAGTCTGAGGTAGGCGCAGCTATTTTTTTATGGCACTGTCGCGGCTGCGCGGTTATATTCTGAACCGCGTATGAATAAAAAGAAACTGCTGATCGTCACCGACGGCAAGGCGGGCCACGAGAACCAGTCGAAAGCTTTCTGCCGGGCGATGGGCTACGACTTCGACCTGGCGCTCGCGTCCTATCCGACCAGGTTCCACAAGGCCCTCTCTTACCTGATTGACCGTCTGGGCTTTGTCGTGGACTTCCCTTTCAAGATCGAGAACGCGGAAGGGTATTACGACGCGGTGGTCTGCACCGGCTCGACCGCTTTCTACCCCGGCAAGATCGCGGGCCGCCGCCGCGGCATCCCGGTCGTGGCGATCCTTTATCCCAGCGGCTACAAGAAGATGAACTTCGACTGCATCCTGGCGCCGAGCTTCGACCGTCCGCGGCCATACCCCAACATCATCCCCCTGCCGGTGAACCTGTCCGCCCCTGACGAGGAGTTCTACGAGGCCGGCGTGGCCGCCTTCCGCCAACGACACACGCCCGCGCGGCCGGGCGCGGCCGTCATCATAGGCGGGCCCAACGCGATCGCCGCCATGAAGACCGAGGATATGCGGCGCGACCTTGACCGCATCTTCGCCCTCACGCCGGACCATGAGCATTGGCTGACCACCTCGCGCCGCACGCCGCCTGAGATCGAGGCTCTGGCGGAGGGCTATCCTTTTGACTACAAGCTGATCTACAGCCGCGACAGGTTCAACCCGATCCCGGCTTTCGTGACGCTGGGCGCGCGCGTTTTCGTAACGGCCGAGTCCACCGGCATGATCAGCGAGGCTGTCACCCGCGGCACGGCGTGTGTCGAGATCCTGATGAACCTCAAAAAAGAAGGCACTAAATTCGGCAGGTTCATCGCCGGCCTGGAAAGCGGGCAGGCGGCGCATGTTTTCGACGGCACGCTAGGCCAGGCCAACCGCAAGATCGACCTCGCGCCGTTCTACGATCAGGCCCGCGCCCTGCTCAAGCTCTGAGGCGCGGTCGCAAAAAAGCGCAAGCGCGCCCGGCCAATATTTCAATGTCCGCGCGCTATAGACAATCGCGCCGTCGTCCGGTATAATGCCGACATAATAGCGGGACCGCGCGCAAGGCGACCCGCCCGGTCCTTTCCGGGCGACTTGGCGCGGGAAGGCGTCAACAACAACGGTGCGCTAAAAGAAAGGGGTTTGGTTTTATGAATGACCATGATCAGCCGGGCAAGGTGGTTCTGGACACGCATGTCGCGGACCTGACGATCACGCCTGCGGAGCGGGATGTGCTCAGAAGGTTGGGTGAGCGGGTGATGGCGTTGTCCACGCGGCAGGTCGAAGCCGAAAAGAAAACGCTTTGGATGCGGACAAACTCGTTGAAGGCGGCGCGCCCGCTGATCCTCTGCGATCCTGAATTCAGTTGGCGCGAGATCATTCCGGAGCGCGACCTCGAATGCGTCAATCCGCTGGCGCGCCACTGGGAGCACCGCTTGCGCAAGGAAATTTTCTGGGGCGAAAAAATGGGGGACGACCGGGTGGTCGAAAGCCGCTTCAAGGTGGGATGGGTCTATAAGCGCACCTTCTGGGGCCCGGACACCTCGTCGGTCAACCCCAAGCCGTCCCTCAAGGACCTGAACGATTTGAGCGGCCTGCAGTTCCAGGTGATTACGGTGGACCGTGACGCCACAACCGAGAAAGTGCATGTGGCGCGAGAAGTTTTCGACCGGGTGCTGCCGGTGAAGCTGCGCGAGCAGTGGTACTGGTCTTTGGGGCTGACGCGCGAGCTGATCAAGCTGCGCGGGCTGGCGGCGTTTCAGAAAGACATCAAGAACAACCCCGCCGGCGTGCATAACCTGATGGCCTTCTTGCGCGACGGCACGCTGGACCTGATCGCGTTTCTTGAGAACGCGGGTCTTTACAGCCTCAACAACGAGGGCGATTACATCGGTTCCGGAGGCTTCGGCTGGACCAACGAACTGCCCGCCAAGGATTATCAGGGCACGGCGCGCGCCAAGGACCTGTGGGCGCTTTTCGAGAGCCAGGACACCAAAGCCCTGGCGCCGGAGCTCTTCGACGAGTTCATCCTGCAATACCAGAAACCGGTGATCTCGCGCTTCGGCCTGGTCTGCTACGGCTGCTGCGAGCCGATGTCCGAACGCTGGCATTATCTGAAGGACATCCCCAACATTCGCCGCGTCAGCGTTTCGCCGACCTGCGACCGCGCCAAGATGGCGGCGGCCTTGCAGGACAAGTATGTCTACTCTTGCCGTCCCGATCCAGCGATCCTATCGTCAGGCACGTTTGAGGAAGATGCGGCACGCAGGGATATCCGCGACATCCTTGAGAAGACCAAGGGATGCCACCTTGAGATCATCATGAAAGACCATGACACGATCCAGCAGGATCCCGAGCGCGCGATCGCCTGGTGCAAGGTGGCTAAGGAGGAGATCGCGAAGCTGTACAAGTGACGGCGCTATCAGGCGCTGTCCTGGGAACGGATATGAACCACGGACGCACTCGGATAAACACCGATAAGAGGATGAGAGAGAGTGTGTGTACGTGAGAGCGTGGTCTTCGGAGACCATACCCACATACCCGCCCTCCTGTTCATCTTTGGTCAATTTCCGATAAGGCCAGTGCCAAGGCGTGGTCCGCCGCTTGCCGTCGGACATTTTCGCGGTCACCCTTAAAAAAGTGTTTTTCGGCGCGGACGCGCGTCAGGGAGGCCACGCCGAAACAGACCAGCCCGACGGGCTTGTCCGGCGTGCCGCCGCCTGGTCCGGCGACGCCTGTGACCGACACCGCGATATCCGCGCCCAGCCGCGCGCGGACACCTGCGGCCAGCGCCTCCGCGCACGCCATGCTCACCGCGCCCTCACGGTCCAGCACATCTTGGCTCACGCCCAGCAGATCCCGTTTGACCGTGTCGGCATAACACACCACGCCGCCCAGAAACATGGCTGAGGCGCCCGGTACCGAGGTGACGCGCTGCGCGATCAGGCCGCCGGTGCACGATTCCGCGACGGCAAAACTCAGACGGCGCGCCGTCGCGGCGGCCACCAGCCTGGCTTCCGGCCGGGATGGATCGGGCGGGTTCACGACAACAGGGCGTTGAGTTTGGACATGACCTCGAAAGCGTCGCCGACATAGACCACATCGGCCTTGCCCTGCGCCCAACCGCAGTTGGGGTCAAGGTTGACGGCGCGGCGCTCGTTGATGAAGCGCCAGCCCACCGCGTGCGGCTCCTCGCCGTGGCAGCAGGTCGAGAGCCCCTTGGCGTGGCGTGGCGTCGATCCGGTCTGACCGACCTGGTTCATGTGGGTCATGAAGTTAAGCGTCTCCTGTCCTTCGCTTTGGAGGTCCACCAGCGACTTGCTGCTGCCCAGCGAAGCGTTGGCTTTGTGCAGGAAACCTTGAATCAGCGCGCCGGCCGCGGCGATGTGGGTCTGGCCGTCCTTCTGCTTCTTGGTCCATCCCGCGCCCGCCACGAACAGCAGGGCCGCGTCAGGCTTGATGGTCTGCGCGTCGGCCGCGGGCGCGCGCGTGCCGGTCACGCTGGTGCGCAGGTCGGCGTCGTCAAAGCTGACGGCGATCTCCTTGGCGCCGGCCGCGCCGGCCGCGCCTTGCCACGGCGCGTTGAGTCCGGTGTCCGCCAGCAAGACCCACGGCCGCGCCGCGCGGCTGAAAGAGCCCAAAATCCGCTGGCGGTAGAACCAGCGCTGCGCCTGCACGTTTCCGCCTTCGGCCCGCGCGCTGACGATGTGGGTGTCGATCTGCGCGCCGGCGCGGTGCGCGGCGCCCGGCAGGCAGCGCGCGAAACGCGCGGTCCCCGGGGCCACCACCAGTTCCGCGCCCGACTCTTTGATCAGGGCCGCTGCCGCAGCGGTGTCGGTGGCGTAACGCGGCTGCGCAACCGTCTCGGCGCCGACGGTCAGGAAACTCTCAGCGCCGCATCCCGCGACCGTATCGGCGGCTCCGGACGCGCCTTGACCGATGATGCCGACCGCGAGCGTCCCGCCGGTCTGCCCCTTGAGAGCCGCGGCCGCGGCCAACACCTCTAGCGCGGCCTTGGGCAGGCTGCCGTCCTCCTGCGTGTGCAATAGAGCCAGAATCTTCATGTTAAAACTCTTTCTTTATGGTTTCCGTTGCGGCTGCCCGCCGTCACTGTTTGATCCACTCAGCGATCTCGGCGGCGATCTGGTCCGCGCTGAAATCCTTGACCACGCGGGTGGCGCGTTTTTGCGCGGGCACCTCGGTCTTCGCAAAGGCGATGCCGCCGGTACCGACCTTGGCGGGCTTGGCTTTCATCAGAGCGGGCATGACCCCGCGCATGTTGGCCATGCCGACCTGCGGGTTGTTGGGCGGCTCGGGCAGGTTGCCGGTGGCCCAGGCCAGCACCGCCGGCGCGCCTTTGCAGACGGAGGCCTGGTACTGTCCGCCCTCGACGCGCTCCAGCACCTCGAAAGAGCCGTCAGGCAGGACTTTGAACTCGTCCACGCCGCAGAAGAAATCGCGGATGCCGAGACGCTCGCAGATAAACTGCATTGTCACCCCGGCGTCGCGCGAAGCCGAGGAGCACCCGCCAAACACCAGCAGTCGGTTTTTGTCAAGCCCCGGAATCGCCGCGACCGCCTCGGCCAGGGCCGCCGCCGCCTCGTGCGCGTCCGTGAAACCGCTGGCGCTGCCGTCAACCGCCACCAGCTCGAAAGGCACCTTCTGAGCCACGGTCATCATAAGCTGCTGCAGCTTGGCCTTGGGCCCCAGGCTGACCAGATAAACCTTGCTGCCGGCCACCTGTTTGGCCAGGTTGGAGGCCTCGAAAAGCGCGTGCGCCGACCAAGGGTCGAGCACGGAAGGCAGCATCATTTCGTTTTTTAGGCCGGGGCCTTGCGGTGCGGCCACGGGCTCTAGGGTCTGCAGCGGATCAGGCACCAGACTGCCGCAAACCGCGATCTGAAAACCGTCTGTCATTATCCTCTCCTTAGTTTTAGCGTCTAACCGCCTGCGGCCAGACCCATGTGTCAGGTGCGCCCACTATACCAAAGCGGCGGCGGCGTTGTGAAGGGCTGAAAATAGGCGCACCCCCACCTCGCCGCCGGGTAAAGACCCCGCCGGTTAAACCGTGCCGTTCCCCGCCCGCATGATTACGAGGCGAGCGCTTCCTCGATGCGCAGCAGGCGGTTGTATTTCGCCACGCGCTCCGAGCGCGAGAGCGAGCCGGTCTTGATCTGGCCGCAGCCGGTCGCCACCGCGAGGTCCGCGATGAAGTCGTCCTCGGTCTCGCCCGAACGGTGCGACACGACCGATTCGTAACCCGCTTCCTTGGCGAGGCCCATGGCTTCAAGGGTCTCTGTGAGCGTGCCGATCTGGTTGAGCTTGATCAGCACGGCGTTGGCCGCCTTCTCCTCTATGCCGCGGCGGATGAAGCGCACGTTGGTCACGAAGAGGTCGTCGCCCACGAGCTGGCACCTGTCGCCGAGCTCGCGCGTCAGCCTGACCCATCCGGGCCAGTCGTTCTCCGACATGCCGTCTTCCACGGAATCGATCGGGTAGCGGCTGATCAGATCGGCGATGTAAGCCACCTGCTCGGCGCTGTCGCGCTTGGCTGGCTGATGCTTGGCTCCGCGCGCGGCGGTCTCGAACAGGCCGTAATTGTAGACGCCGTCCTTGTAGAACTCAGACGCCGCGCAGTCCAGGGCCAGCGAGACGTGGCCTTTCTGATCGGCGCGCCCGGCCTTGTAGCCGGCGGACTCGATCGCCTTCAGGATGGTCTCGATGGCATCCTCGGCGCTGTTCAGGACCGGCGCGAAGCCGCCCTCGTCGCCGACGGCGGTGGAGAGGTTGCGCTTTTTAAGGATCGAGCGCAGGGCGTGGAAGACCTCGGAGCCGGCGCGCAGCGCCTCTTTGAAACTGTCCAGCCCGTGCGGGCGGATCATGAACTCTTGGAACGCGATCGGCGCGTCGGAGTGCGAACCGCCGTTGATGATGTTCATCATCGGGACAGGCAGGGAGGGGGTGTTGCCCTTGGCGAGATAGCGGTAGAGCGGGGTGTTAGCGGCGGCGGCGGCGGCGCGCGCGTTCGCCAGGGAGACCGCCAGCAGGGCGTTCGCGCCCAGGCGGGTCTTGAACTCAGTGCCGTCGAGCTCGATCATGCGGCGGTCGACAGCGGCCTGGTCGGCGGCGTCCATGCCTTTGACGGCGGCGGCCAGCTCGGTCTTGACGTTCGCGACCGCGCGGGTGACGCCCTTGCCGCAATAGCGGGCGGGATCCTTGTCACGCAGCTCGAGAGCCTCGTTCTCGCCGGTGGACGCGCCCGACGGGACAGCGGCGCGGGCGTTCACGCCGCACGCGAGGGAGATTTCAGCTTCAACGGTAGGGGTGCCGCGCGAATCAAGGATTTCACGGGCTGTGACTGTTTTGATCTTGGTATCCATCTGTTCTCCTCCATTTTCTTAAAGCGTTTAATGCTTTCGAGATCCTGTAAATGACTGGTATTTGTCAGTTTACCCCATTTGATGCCTGCTTGTAAATCGCGGGCGCAGGATTTTTTTCGCCGCGCGCCTTTGAACTTGCAATTCAAACCGCGGGTCGTAGATCATAACAGCCTTTCCGCGCTCAGGCGCGGTTTCGTCCGCCGAACGGCTGCTTGTGTGACGCGGCGGCGCGGTAAAACTGCGGTCAGGCGGCATGGCTCGGGCGGCAAAGCTTGCCCGCCGCGAAGGGACGAATCGAAAGGTCGGCATGGAGCATGTTTTTGTAGGGTTCGGTTTCGGACCGATCCAGTCGGGGCTGTTCGCGAAAGAGGCTTTCGCTAGCGGGCGTTTTTCAGAGATCGCGGTGGCGGAGGTTGACCCCGCGCTGGTGGCGGCGGTGCGCGGCAACAATGATTGCTACGCGCTGAACGTGGCCAAGTCCGAAGGCGTCGAGCAGGTGCGGGTCGAGGGCGTCACGCTGCTCGATCCCGCGCAGCCGGCGGACGCGCGGCGTCTGCACGACGCGCTCGGACGTGCCACGGAGATCGTGACCTCGCTGCCTTCGGTCGCTTTCTTCACGCGCGGCGGGGACGCGAGCGTGGCCGGACGCATCGCCGAAGGTTTGTGCGGGGGCGCCGGGCAGACCGTGGTGTACACGGCCGAGAACAACAACCACGCTGCCGAGATCCTGGAAAAGGATGTGCGGGCCGCGCTGCCGGCCGGCGCGCGGCCGCGCCCGGCGCAGTACCTGAACACCGTGATCGGCAAGATGAGCCAGGTCATCAACGATCCGGCGGAGATCGCGCGGCGCGGGCTGGCGCCGGTCGCGCCGGGCTTCCCGCGCGCGTTCCTGGTCGAGACGTTCAACCGCATCCTGGTTTCGAAGATCGCGCTGCCGGGTTTCGAGCCCGGCATCACGGCGTTCGAGGAGAAGGGCGACCTGCTGCCGTTTGAAGAGGCCAAGCTGTACGGCCACAACGCCATCCACGCCCTGCTGGGGTTCCTGGCGCAAAACAGCGGTCTCGCCCTGATGTCGGACCTGCGCGGCCGACCCGGGCTGCTGGAGCGCGCGCGCAAGGCTTTCATCGGAGAGTCCGGAGCGGCTCTGGTCAAGCGTTACCGGAACCACGGCGACGCCCTGTTCACGACAGCGGGATTCAGCGCCTATGCGGAGGACCTGCTGGAGCGCATGACCAACCCGCACCTCGCCGACACGGTGGCGCGGGCCACGCGCGACCCGTTGCGCAAGCTGGGGCGCGCGGACCGCATCTTCGGCGCGATCCGGCTCTGCCTGGAATACGGCCTGGAACCGCTCAACCTCGCGGCCGGGGCGCTGGCCGGGTTGCGCGCGCTGGCGTCGGACAAGGATTGTCCGGACTCCCCGGCGTTCGCGGACTTGCGTTCCGGCCAGAAACCGGATGCCGACGTTTTGGCGCAGTGCCTGAGCGCGCTTTGGGGCGACGCCAGCCAGTCCGATGAACTGCGCACGCTCGCCAGACTGCTAGAGCGCGCGCAAGCGTCTGGCGCTTGCGGCTGAAAGCGATTCCCGCAGCGAAAAGCGGCGCCCGCCCGCGCCGGTTTTCAGCCTGCGGACGGCACCGGCTTCAGTTCGAAGCGTTGCAGCCTGGGCTTGCGGGCCGCGTCGATCTGGGTCTCGAACTCGGCTATGCGCTTGTCAAGCTCCGCTAGTTTTTCGGCCGGGCCGTTTCCAAGCTGCACCTTGCGCCAGCGCTCGAAATAGACGTCGTTCTTCTTGAAGACCAGGTCCAGGACCTGCAGCGCCTGCGCTGAATTCGGCGTGGCGACAGTCGCGAGGTTCACCCCTTGCGCAAGCTGCTCGCGGCTGAAGACCGCGGCCTTAAGGCCGTCTATGGAAAGTTGATATTGCGCGGCCTCAAGTCCGGCGACCTTCAGCATATAGCGGTTCAAGTCCTCGCTCACCGGCGCCAGCGCCAGCGCCGCCGCGGCCCTGGCGTCGACCGGCATGGGCAGCGCGTGATCAAGCCGGTCGAAGCTGAGCGTCCCGTCCTTGACCTTCACGTTCGAGACATCACAGTTTTTTTGGCAGACGACCTTGCTCATGAAAAACCAGCGCGACACGTCAATCCCGCATGCGGACACCAGCGCCGGGGCGTTGAGCTGTTTCAGGATCGTCCAGGCCATCAGCGTGTGGCCGGCCGGGCCGGGATGCACCGCGTCGCCGCCGCCGATCATCGCGTCCGGCTTGGCGGCGCGCGCGCCGAGCATGATCTTCATGTAAGGGTCGAACTGATCAACATACACCGCCCCGTTCGCGGCGGCCACCTCGCGCAACGCGTCGGAGAATTTGCGCAGCGACTGGTTCTTCACGTTCTGGTCGTGCTCGGCCGGCGTCTTGTCCTCGATCGGCTGCGGCGTCAGCAGGGCCACCCGCGCGCCTTCCGCCTTGAGGACTTTGACGATCTCGGTCTGACTGCGCGCATACGCGCGGCAGATGTCCTCGCGGAATGCCTGGTACGCATGGTCGTTCATGCCGAACTTGACCGTCACGGCGGTGGGCTTGTGCGGCAGCACGTCGCGCGCCAGACCGGCCCGCACCGCCTTCTCCACCATCTCGTCCAGCAGGCTGCCTGTGGCGGAGAAAAGCGCCTTCTCGTCGGTCCTGTAACGATTGCGCAACCACGAGGTGTCGCCGTTCCAGCCGGAGTTGCGGAAGCGGAACCGCCGGTCGGGGAAGCGCGTCAGGGTGTATGCCTCGAGATAAGTCGTGTAAAGTTTCTGCTGGGTTATGCTGTCACCCAGAAAAACAACCGAATCGTTGTCCTTGAAGAAGAAATCTTTTTCGGGCTCGCAACGGGCCAGAAGCACGGATAACGCAAAAGCACCTATCAACACCGCACGTTTGTTCATCATATTCTCCGTTATTAGCGTATGATTGCTGTCTGATTGTGAAGCGTTCGCGAAAAGAAAGAGACCATGTTAACCGCGCGCAGCCTGCTTGTCGAGCATGGCGCGCATGAATCGGTTTCATTTTTAGCCCGGTTTTTAGTATAACTGTCGCACACGAGACGTTTCCGCGAAAAGGGCGCGGCTTCTCCCTGAAGAGCCTGAAGGCGTGGAAGCAAGACTGCCGGAGCGAAAACATGAGAATATCTATAGTGGGCCTCGGACTGATCGGCGGCTCTTTCGCCAAAGACCTGCGCAAGGCGGGTTTGGCCAGCGGGCTGCTGGGGGTGGAGACCTCGCAAGAACACGCGCGGCGCGCGCTGGAGCTGCGGCTGGTCGACCGCGTCGTGTCCCTGCCCGAAGCCATGCGGGAGAGCGATGTGCTGCTGCTGGCCACGCCGGTCGACGCCATCGAAGCCATGCTGCCGGCAGTGCTGGACGCGGTCCGGCCGGATCAGACCGTCATTGATTTGGGCTCTTCCAAGTTAAGGATCGTGGAGGTCGTGCGCGGCCACGCCAACCGCACACGCTATGTTGCCGCGCATCCGATGGCGGGCACGGAGAACGCCGGGCCGGACGCCGCGCTGGAAGAGCTCTTCCGCGGCAAGACCGTGCTGCTGTGCGATCTGGAAGAGAGCGCGCCGGACGCCTGCAAGACCGCCCTGGAGATCTTCCACGCGGTCGGGATGAAGTTCGAGTTCATGACCGCCGACCAGCACGACCGCCACGCGGCGTATGTCTCGCACCTCTCGCACGTCGCGGCCTACGCGCTGTCGCTGGCGGTGCAGACCGAGGAGAAGGCCGGATACGCCGTGCCGCGGCTGGCCGGCGGCGGTTTCGCCTCGACCGTGCGCCTGGCCAAAAGCTCGCCGGAGATGTGGGTGCCGATCTTCCGCCACAACCGCGAGCAGGTGCTGCAGGCGATCGAGGCCTTCTCCGAGCGGCTGCAGGCCTTCAAGGCCTGCATCGAGGCTGAAGACTACAAAAAACTGGACGAGCTGATACGCGAAGCCAACCAGATCCGCGAGCTGCTCTGATTCTCCACCCAAGGCGTTTCTATTTGGCTTTGCGATGCATATAAACGGACGGCTCGGCGCGCTGTCCCTACCGAAAACGCCATCTCTTTGTCTGGAGTATGCATGTAATGGTAGGGCGCGCC
>CAYRZP010000045.1:0-16255 GCA_964428885.1 uncultured Lentisphaeraceae bacterium | reverse complement strand
CAGGACGCGGGACTCAGGACTCAGGACGCGGGGCTCAGGAGGCGGGACCCAGGACGCGGGACGCAGGATGCCGAACAGGCCGGCGGAATCCGGAGAAAAGGCTTGAAGAAAGTGATGGGCCGGGGCTAAAGTTCCAATGGTTAGCAAAATCCGGGATTCGCCGTGTCCGCAGTAAAAAAACAGACTGGGTCCTGGGTCTTGGATCCTGGGTCCTAAAAAAAACAAACACAGGAGCAAAAACATGGCACAGCTCTTCGATAAAGCCGGCGGCTACCGCAAACTTAACTCGTTCCATTTCGCGACGCTGGTCCATCTCGCCACGATTCGTTTCTGCAAGCGGTTCGTGCCGTATCAGGAAGACCCGCTGGGCAAGACTTCCGGGCAGATGGTCGGCGCGGCGCGGTCCGGCCGCCAGAACATCATCGAGGGCTCGGAACGCGCCGCCACCTCGAAGGAGACCGAGATGAAACTGACGGACGTGGCGCGCGCGAGTCTCGGCGAACTGCTCGGCGACATCGAGATATTTCTGGCCGAACGCGGCGCAATCCCGTGGAGCGTCCGATCCCGCGAACACCAGGCCGTGAGCGCGCTCAATTTTCCGGCGTTCGTTTACACCGATGATACGCTGCACGATTACTGGACGTGGTTCCATCGCGAGAAGCAGCGTTTTGACCCCTGGATCGAAAATGCCGATCCGGCTGTGGCCGCCAACGCGCTGATCGTGCTGATCCGTCGCGTCATGGCCATGCTAGGCGGCCAGATGCGCAGCCAGGGCGCGGCGTTCGCGGAAGGCTGCGGTTTCCGTGAGCGCCTGGCGCAGACCCGCGTCGAGGCGCGTGACGCGCAACAGGCGGCCGCGCCGGACTGCCCGCTCTGCGGCCAGCCCATGCGGCGGCGCACCGCGCGAAAAGGCCCGCATGCCGGAGATGCCTTCTGGAGCTGCTCCGGCTACCCGGACTGCAAAGGCACCCGGCCGACGGGATGAGCCGCGGCTGTGCGGGACTCAGGACTCAGGACCCAGGACGCAGGACTCGGCACGGGGATCCGAGAGACGGGGGACGGGAGACGGGAGACAGTATGCGGATCGCGGGGACGTTCGCCCTCCAGCGGGAACCTGCGGCGGCGGCAAGAAACTGAGTCTTGAGTCCTGGGTCCTGAGTCCTATAATCATAAGGCGAGCAATGCAAAAGCAAAAAATCGAAAACGAAGAGACCGTGCTGTTCGCGGTGCTGGGCATGTCGCCGGCGGTGATCACGGAGACCGTGTGGGCGCTGGCTCATGAGGAGCGGCCGGTCGTGCCGGACCGCGTGGTGGCGCTGACGACCGTGCCGGGGCGCGACGCGCTGGAACGCGAGCTTTTCGAGGGGGCGCCCTGCGCCTGGGACCGTATGGTCGCGGCACTGGCAAAAGAAGGCAAGCCGGTTGCCGGCAGGCTCAAGTTCGGGCCGGCGGCGGATCACGTGCGGCTCTTCCCCGACCCGACCGGCCGCCGCAACCTCACGGACATCGACGGCACGTCGGAAAACGCGGCGGCGGCGGACTTCATGCTGCATGAGCTGCGCGCCTTTACTGAAAATCCGGGCGCGCGTGTGTGCGCTTCCATAGCGGGCGGTCGCAAGACAATGAGCGCGCTGCTCATGTCTTGCATGTGCCTGCTGGGCCGGCGTCAGGACCGTGTGCTGCATGTGCTGGTGAACCCGCCGTTCGACGGGCGTCTGACGCCTTCCTTCCTGTTCCCGGAGCGAGGCATGAGGCATGTTGATCCTTCCGGGCGCGAGGTGCGTGGATCGTCGGCGAAGATCATGCTGGTGGACGTGCCTTTCGTGCGTATGCGCGGCTGGTATGAGGACACGTTCAAGTGTGCGCCGCCCGGATACGCGGCCTTGGTCAGGGGCATACAGAAACAGGCGCCGGAGCCGATTGTGCTGCCGCTCCTGACCATCGATCATGAAAACGGCAGGCTGCTGGTGGACGGCCGCACTGACGCGCGTCTCTCTGCCGCCGAATTCGCCGTCGTGACCCTTTACCTGCAAGGTCAGACTGAACCGGAAGCCTTGTTCGAGCGGGTAGCGGTCATGAAGGGCGAAAGACTCGCGCCCGGCGCGCCGGAATGGCGGCGCCAGTTGCAGGCGAGCAGCAGGTTCGTCAGGCGCGCGGGGCTGCCGCCGGACCAGGCGCAAGCTGAGCTTGAGATGGGGAAAGCCGATGTCAGCAAAGTGCTTGCATCCGCGCGCAAGAAGTTGGCGCGGCTGCCGGAGCTGCGGCCGGTGGCGGAGCGCCTGCTGCCAAGACGCGGGGCCAAACCGAATTATCCGGCGGCAAAGATCGTGGTCGAGGGGAGAACGCGGACGGGGCGGGCTTAGGGCGCCGCAAGATGCGGGCAGGGCGCAGGAATGCGAAACGCCCAGCGTTCAACGTTCATTGCTCAAGTTACCGGCAATCAGGACTTGGGAGACTGATGGACTGTGGCAAAGTCATACGCGTTTATGACCTCACCGGCATCGTGCAGGGGGTGGGGCTGCGGCCGACGCTCTATGGGCTGGCTCGGCGCGCCGGGCTGTGCGGCTGGGTGCAGAACCGCGTGGGGCTGGTGCGTCTGAGGCTGGAGGGCGACGCTGACACGGTTGAGGAGTTCATGCGGCGGCTGCCGCAAAACCTGCCGCCCCACGCCCGTCTGGACACAGTCAGCGAGGTCGAGTCCGGCACGCTGGCGCACGGTCAGGGCTGCGGCGCGTTCGACATACTGCCGAGCGTCATTGGCGGCACGACTGAAACGGTGATCCCGGCAGACCTAGCCATGTGTGCCGACTGCCGCCGCGAGGTAATGGATCCGGCCGACCGGCGTTACGGTTACGCCTTCAGCACCTGCACGCGTTGCGGCCCGCGCTATACGGTGGTGCGCTCCATGCCCTATGACCGCGAGCGCACCACGATGTCGGAGTTCCCGATGTGCGCAGCATGCCGCGCGGAGTACGAAAACCCGGCGGACCGGCGCTTCCATGCCGAAAGCATCGCTTGCGCGGTCTGCGGACCGCGTCTGACCCTGACGGACGCGCGCGGCAACGCGGTGGCGGGCGACTCATTGCGGGAGTCACGGGCGATACTGGCGCGCGGCGGGATTGTGGCCGTGCGCGGCATCGGCGGGTTCCTGCTGGCGGCGGACGCCTCGGACCGCGACACACTGAGTGTTCTGCGATCGCGTAAGCGTCGTCCTCACAAACCTTTTGCCGTGATGGCTCCGGACCTGCGGTCCGTGCGGCGCTGCTGCGCTGTCCCGGACGCGGCCGCGCGCGCGATGTCCGCGCCGGAAGCGCCGATCGTGATCTTGAAAGTGCTGCCTGCAGCCGTGCGCAGCGGGGCGCTGCCGTTTGATCTGCTGACGCCTGACGCGCCTGACACGCTGGGCGTGATGCTGCCGACCTCGCCGCTGCATTTGCTGCTGCTTGAGCCGCTGGCGGGCGACCCCGTGCCGCCTTTCAAATGGCTGGTGATGACCAGCGGCAACCGCGGCGGCGAGCCGATATGCCTGACCGCGGACGAGGCCCGCGAGCGTCTGGATGGCATCGCTGACGCATATTTGACGCACGACCGCGAAATTAACCTGCGTGCCGACGATTCGCTGGCGGTGGTGCGGCGCGGCGCGCCCCAATTGTGGCGGCGCGCGCGCGGCCATGCGCCCAACGCCCTGCTGCTGTCCCGTCTGTTAAGCCGTTGTGTTCTGGCCATGGGCGCTGATCTCAAAAACGCTGTGGCCGTAGGGTATGGCGAACGGGTGGTGTTGTCTCCGCACGTCGGCGACCTTGAGACGCCCGAAGCGTTAGACAGCCTTGAGGCGGTGACGCGCACACTGCCGCGGTTTTTAAGAAAAAACCCGGAGGCTGTGGCGGTGGATCTGCATCCCGACATGCGTTCCGCGCGTCTGGGGCGGCGGCTGGCAAAGGACTACGGCGTGCCGTTGGTGGAGGTGCAGCACCATCACGCCCATGCCACGGCGGTTTTTGCCGAGCACGGTGTGGATGCGGGGCTGGCGTTGGTGTTTGACGGCACCGGGCTTGGGACGGACGGCAAGATTTGGGGCGCGGAGCTGCTGACGGTAAAGCCGGGCGGGTATGCGCGGCTGGCCACTTTCGCGCCGGTGCCGCTGCCCGGCGGCGACGCGGCGGTGAGGCAACCCGCGCGGCAGGCGGTCGCGCGGCTGGCGGATGCCGGGATCGTGCCTGACGGTGTGCTGCTGGAACGGATGGGGATCGACGGTGAAGCGGCCTGGGTGTGGATGCGGCAGTGCGCGCAGGGCGTCAACACGCCGCTGACCCATGCCGCCGGCCGGCTGTTTGACGCTTGCTCGGTCATTCTGGGATTCGCGCCGCGCACGGTGACTTACGAGGGTCAGGCCGCGATACGTCTTGAAGCGGCAGCGCGCCGCGCCAAGGGCGGCATGATGAGCGCGTTGCCGTTTGAGCAAAGCGAGGCGGAAGGTATGCTGGTGATAAACTGGCGCAAGGCTTTCGAGGCGCTGGCCGTGGCCGGAAGTGACGGCAAGCAGGCGCATGCGTTGGCGCTCACGTTTCATCAGGCGGTTGCGGACGCGGCCTTCCGCATGATAGAATACGGCTTACAGCGCGATGCCGCCCGCGCGGTGGCCTTGAGCGGCGGCGTTTTCATGAATGGCTTGCTGACAGATCTGCTGGTGCCGCGTTTAGAGGCCGCGGGTTTGCGGGTTCTGCTGAACCGGCGCGTGCCGCCCAATGACGGCGGCATCGCGTTGGGGCAGGCGGCGGTGGCGGGCTGCGGGGGTTGAAATGTGCTTGGCGGTCCCGATGCGATTGGTTGAGATACGTGAAGGCGCGCAGGGCGTGGCCGATCTTGCGGGCAGCCGTCAGGTCGTGGATCTTTCGTTGGTGGAAGACGCCCGTCTTGGAGACTATCTGATCGTCCACGCCGGTTTTGCCATCGAGACGCTGGATCAGGCCGAGGCCGAGGCCACGCTGGCGATGTTCCGGGAGCAGGGGTCGGAGACGGCAGGGCTCAGGGTTCAGGGGCCAGGGCGGCAATGAGCGCGGAACGCTGAAGTTTCAGCAAGCCATAAACCAGGGTTTGGCCATGAGATACATCGATGGCTTCAGAGATCCCGTGACTGCCGAGCGTCTGGTGCGCCTGATAGCCGTGCAGGGGCGCGAGCTTGGCGCGCGCGGGCGAAGCGTACGGATCATGGAGGTTTGCGGCAGCCACACAATGGCTGTCGGGCGTTACGGGATACGCTCGCTGCTGCCGGATAATGTCGAGCTGATCAGCGGGCCCGGCTGCCCGGTCTGCGTGACCGATCCCGGATACATTGACGCCGCGGCGGAACTGGCCGGCGGCGGCGCGGTGATAGTGACTTTCGGCGACATGGTGCGCGTGCCGGGCTCGGTCTCTGATCTGGCCGCCTGCCGTGCCGCTGGCGGGGATGTGCGTGTATGCTATTCTCCGGCGGCGGCGCTGGCCGCCGCCCGTGCCGACCCCGGTCGCGAGGTGGTTTTTCTGGCGGTCGGGTTCGAGACCACGGCCGCGCCTGTGACCAGCCTAATTGCCACCGCTGTCCGTGAAGGTTTGGGCAACCTTTCTTTACTGACCGCTTTCAAGACGGTGCCGCCCGCTTTGGAGGCTTTAATGGGCGATCCGGAAACGGCCATCAGCGCGTTTCTCTGTCCGGCGCATGTCAGCGCCATCATCGGCGCCAAAGCGTATGAGCCGGTAGCGGCGCGTTTCCGCGTGCCGTGCGTCATAGCCGGATTCGAGCCGGTTGACATACTTTACGGCATCAGCGGGATACTGGCGCAGGCGTTGAATGGTGAGGCCAGGGTCGAGAACCGGTACACCCGCGTGGCGCGTGCCGGGGGCAACGCCCGGGCGCTTGCTCTGATGGCGCGGCATCTTGAGCCGGTCGACGCGGTGTGGCGCGGGATTGGCGTGATCCCTCGCAGCGGGCTGGGGCTCAAAGCCGAGTTTTCCGGTTACGACGCGGAGCGCAAGCTGGGAGTGCGGATTAAGCCCGGAATAATCCAGCCGGGTTGCGCCTGCGGTGACGTGATGAAAGGCAAACGGCGTCCGGCGGATTGCGCCTTGTTCGCCCGGGCCTGCACGCCGGACAAGCCGGCCGGGCCTTGCATGGTCAGTGCCGAAGGCACGTGCGCGGCGGCGTTCCGGTACGAATTGACGAGTGTGTGAGTGAGTGGTTGTGTGGACGAGGGCATGGATCTGCGGCTCGCGGGGACGCTCGCCCGCCAGTCCTGCGGCCAGTAATGGCGCGGGGGGGCGCGCGTCCCCGCGAGCCGTTGGGAAACGTGCGAGGGTTGGGGCGTAGGAGCGGAGGGGTGCGATGAACGGCGAAAGTGTGATTCAACTGGCGCACGGCGGGGGCGGGCGTCTGATGCGGGAACTGGTGGAGCGGGAGATCTTGCCGCGGTTCGGTGACGGTCCGTTGCGCGGATTGCCTGACGGCGCGACTCTGCCTTCGCCCGGCGAGCGGCTGGTGTTCACGACCGACAGCTTTGTGGTGCAGCCGCTGGAGTTTCCCGGCGGCAACATCGGCGATCTTGCGGTACATGGCACCGTGAACGACCTCGCGGTTTGCGGCGGCGAGCCCAAGTGGCTCTCGCTAGCGCTGATCATTGAAGAAGGGTTGCCGTTTGCCTTGCTCGGACGCATTCTGGATTCGGTTCGCGCGGCGGCGGATGCGTGCGGCGTGACCGTGGCGACGGGCGACACCAAGGTGGTGCCGTGCGGCCAGTGTGACGGCCTCTACATCAACACGGCGGGGATCGGCCAGGCGCTGCCCGAGTTCGCGTTAAGCCCCGCGAAAATCTGCGAAGGCGATTGCGTACTGGTGAGCGGCAACTTGGCCGACCACGGCATGGCGGTGATGGCGGCGCGCGGGGACAATGGGTTCGTGAGCTGTCCGCAGAGCGACACGGGGCCGGTGCACCGGCTGGTCATGGCCGCCCGCGTTTTCGGGGGGGCGGTGCGGTATATGCGGGATCCAACGCGCGGCGGTGCGGCGGCGGTATTGAACGAGCTGGTGGAGGGGCGCGGGTACGGGATTGTGATCAAGGAATGCGACTTGCCTTTGGCGCGGGCGGCGCGGGCGGCGGCCGAGACGCTGGGGATCGATCCTCTGCACGTGGCATCGGAAGGCAGGGTGATAATGGTCTGCGCGCCGGATGCCGCGGCTGAGATACTCGGGCTTTGGCAAGCGATGCCGGAGGGCGCGGGGGCGGTTCGGCTGGGCCGCGTGACAGGCGACAGAGGGCGTGTTATACTTGAGACAATCACGGGCGGCAGGCGTCTGGTGGATGTGCCGCGCGGCGAGCTTTTGCCGCGGATCTGTTGAGGACGGGCGGTTTATGCACGAGCTTTCGATAGCCGAGGCGCTGGTCGGCGAGGTCGAGGCGGCGGCCGAGCGCGAGCGCGCCGTTGCGGTCAGCCGGGTGGTGGTCCGGCTGGGCACTTTGTCGGGTGCCGACCCGGAGGCGTTGCGCGCGGCTTTTAAGGTGGCGGCCGAGGGCAGCCGGGCGGCTGAGGCCGAGCTCGTTATCGAGGAAGTCGCGGCACGGATCAGGTGCCGCGTGTGCGGGCATGTCTGGCAGGCCGAGGATTATGCGTCCGTCTGCGCCGCCTGCGGCGGGGCGGATGTGGATTTCATTGCCGGCAGGGAGCTGCACTTAAAAACGTTGGAAATAGCGGTGGAGGAAGAAAGGCAGGTGGAGCGTGTGTAAAGAGTGCGGTTGCGGCGAAGAGACGCCGCATGACCGTGACCACGCGCATCCGCACAGCCACGGTTACGCGGGCGGCCATGACCATGAACATGGACATGCGTACAGGCATGTCTTAGAGTCCCGAACGGTCGGCTTGCGGCAGAAGATTCTGGCGCGCAACGACGATCAGGCGGAACTGAACCGCGCGTGGCTGAAAGAGCGCGGCGTGGTGGCCGTCAACATGATCTCATCGCCGGGCGCGGGCAAGACCCTGTTGCTGGAACGCACGTTGGAGGGTTTGCGCGGAAGGGTGGCTTGCGCGGTGATCGCCGGCGATCAGCGCACCGACAACGACGCGCGGCGTCTGCGAGGCCGAGGGGCGGAAGTGCGGCAGATCGAGACCTTGAACGCCTGCCATCTCGATGCCGGGCAGGTCGGACGCTTGCTGCCCGAGGTGGTCACGGAGGGGGTGCGTTTGCTGTTTATCGAGAATGTCGGCAACCTGGTCTGCCCGGCGGCTTTCGATTTGGGTGAGAGTTTTAAGGTGGCGCTGCTGTCGGCGACCGAGGGCGAGGACAAGCCGGTCAAATATCCGTCGCTTTTCGCGGCGGCACCGGTGGCGGTGCTCACCAAGATGGATCTGGCGCCGCATCTCGATTGGGACGCGGCGCAGTGTCGGTCCAATCTGCGGCAGGTGCGGCCCGGGGTGTTCATCTTTGAGACCAGCGCCAAAACCGGCGCCGGCATGGAGGCGTGGCTGGACTATCTGGCCAAGTTGACCTGAAAGCGGACGCACGCGCCGTGGAAGGGCTGGCATAGTTTTTTGGAAGGAAGAATGGCGGCTGTGTATGGGAGATGTTCTGGATAACATAAGGGTCGTGTTGGTCGGCACGCTTTACAGCGGCAACGTGGGTTCGGTCTGCCGTGCCATGGCCAACATGGGTGTCAGCGACCTGGCGCTGGCCGGGCCGCAGATATGCGACGACTGGCAGGACGCCGTGAAGATGGCGGTCCACGCCGGAGAAATCTTGGGGAAAAGGCGGGAGACAAAGAACTTGGCCGAGGCTGTGGAGGATTGCGCGTTTGTGGTGGGAACGACCGCGCGCGGCGGTCTGTACCGTCAGCACGTCAAGACGCCGCGCGAAACCGCGCCGGAGCTTTTGCGGTTGGCCGCGAGCGGCAGGGTCGCCCTTGTTTTCGGACGGGAGGACAAGGGGCTGACGAACGAAGAGATCGGCATGTGCACGCATCTTATTCGCATACCTGTGCATGTCGGTTATACATCGCTGAACCTGGCGCAGGCGGTTCTGCTGTGTTGCTATGAGCTGTATGCCGCGCTTGGCATTTATGAGCCGCCTTGCGAGAAATCACTGCCGGCCAGCGCGGCCGACAAGCTCAAGCTCACGAAACTTTGGCGCGATATGCTGCTGCTGATCGGTTTCATGAAGGAAGACAAGTCTGACCACATGATGCAGGGCATTCAGCGCATTTTCTCGCGCGGGGTTTATACTGACGACGATGTCGCGATCATGATGGGGGTGGCGCGGCAGGCGGAATGGGCGGCGCGCAACGGCGCGGGCGTGAAGGCCAAGGGCAGCACGGCCGGCCGCAAATGACGCCGCGCGTTTTACTGAAGCTCGAAGTCCAGCACCAGGGGCAGGTGGTCGGAGAGGCGCACGCGGGGGATTTTGAAGCGGACGGGCTTGATGGCCGGGTCGTGGCAGATGAAATCTAGCTCGCGGCAGGGTGACCAGCTCGGGAAGGTAGGGGAGTGTTTGGCGTTGGCGCTTGTCAGGCCGGTGGCGCGCAGGAACATGCGCATTTCCCAGACACCGGAGAGGGTGTTGAAGTCGCCGGCCGCGATGACCGGTTTGGAACTGCCTTTGATCAGGTCGTGCAGTTCCAGCAGTTGCCGGTGGCGGGAGCGGATGCCGAGCGCCAGATGCACGAGGAAGAAAGTCAGGTTTTCAAGCTCAACCTCGATTGCCAGGCTTTTGAAGCCGCTCTCGAAATCATGGAAGGTGTGGCGCAGGATATCGCCGCGCGCGAGCACAGCGTTGGCCTGCTTATTCAGCACGGGAACGCGACGGCCGATGCCGGAATTGGGGTATTTGATGCGGGTCAGGTGGTAATACTTCAAAGCGCTGGCCAGCTCATTGGCCTGGTTTTTGCGGTGCGCGCGGTAGGAACCGGCGTCGACCTCAACGAGGCCGATGATGTCGGGGTCGATTTGGCGCACGAAACGGGTGATGTTCGGGAAGTGCGCGGTTGAGCGCATCAGTGTCTCGACCCAGGCGAAGCGGCGCAGGCGCCCGGTCGCGTATTGGATGTTGTGCAGCAAGAGTCTCATGTTCGGGTCTATGTGACGAAGCTGGGATGGCTTTGTAGCGGCATCACTCCTCCTCAAAAAGCGACGCCGGCAGAATGCAGGAGGCGAAGACGTGATTGGCGTAAATGGATGAGGCGATCAAATTCTTTCGTCCTTTGAGGTGCTTGAAAGCGTCTAGCCACTGTCCCAGCAGCTCGATCTGAATCTGGCCGCTCAACATGTCGATGCTGGTGATCAGGAGGTCGCGCGGGCTGTAGCGGATGCCGGTGCCGAGGGCCTTGGAGATGGCCTCTTTGGCGCACCAGAAACGCAGCATGGCGGTCGGGGCCACACCGGTGGAGGCAGCCAGTTCCAGCTCGTCATGCGTGAAGACGCCTTTGGTGAAATCCTCGGTGAGGTCGCGGTTTACGGCCTCGATGTCGATGCCGATGCGCGCGTTGGCCACGGCCGCGGCCGCCACCAGCTTTTCGGTGTGCGCGATAGAGATGTCGATTTTGGCCCTTGTGTGCTCGCGCCAGACACCGAGCGCGTGCGGCTTGCCGGAATCGTCGGCCCAGACCGGGATGTCGGCGGCGGTCCAGCGCGACTGGTGGTATTTCAGGAGGAAGCGGCGCACGGACTCCTTGGCGGCGGCGCGGCCGAAGAGCCATTCGGCGCGGCGGCTGGCTGAGCCCTGCATTTCCATCCATTCTTCGCGCTCTTCCGGCGAGAGCAGCACATGCGCCAGCGTCTTGAGCCACAGCTCCTGGTTGTTCTCGAAGATTTTCAAGGGCACCTCGCTGGCGACGGCGGACGCGACCGGCGTGGCCGGATTGCCCAGCATCTCCAGTGGCAGTTCTTGTGTGAGATAGCGCTCGGAGGGGTGCAGGATATAGTTGTGGTACTCCTGCGGCACCCTTTCGCAAAGCTCCTCCCAGCCGCGCATGTGTATCAGCAGGTTGCCGTTGCCGTCGGAAATCTGGATATCCGCGGCGTGGGACCGCGGCGTCACGGATTTCAGGCGGAAATAGCCCCGCAGGCGTGCGCCTTCCGAGAAACTGGCGGCATAAAAATTGATGCGCCGGGCGCGGAAAGGCAGCGAGATGGCGCCGGAGAACTTCTCGTGCGACCGCCAGAGCGGGAAGCTCGATACGATGCCGTCTAGCAGCATGGGCCAGACGGAGAAAAGCGGGATGCGGGTGTGCCGGACGGCATTGTCCCGGCGTGGGACCTCGATCTCGAAGTCGATGCCTTCCTCGCTCCACAGGTCGACATGCTTGATCAGGCGCAGCCGCTCGCCGTGGAAAAGCCGGTCCGGGTAAATGTCGTGGCCGGACCAGTTGACCGGGCGGGGGTTGGACAGCGGCGGGGGCTGGAGCGGCTGGTTCGTGACGGCCGCAAGGGAGAGCAGGACGGTGGCTTCGATGATCGGCCAGGTGAATGCGCTGTTGGGCGAGTCGTCGCGCAACTGGACTTTCACGGCGGAGTATTGGGGGTCGGTCCAGACGATGCGCTCGGCGCGGATGATCACGCGCAGTGTCCCGCGCTCGAAGCCGATCCAGCGTTGTGACCTGAGGTTCTCGACTTGCGCGACACGGCGGCGGGGGACAAGCTTGCGCGCTGCTTCGCACATCATTTCGAGGCCGGAAACGAGCGACAGCAGCGTCAACCCTTTCATGTCAGGCCTGGTGTAAGACAACTGTGAAGTGCCCAGCGCGTAGTCGCTCAAGAACGGATAATCTTCGAGTGTGAGGGTCTTGGCGATCTCGATCAATGAGCCGGGCGTTTCGCTGATGAGCTCGGCGTTCACCAGCATCGGCAGATCTGCGCCGAAGTCGAGGCGCCGCTGGTCGCTGATGATCGGCGTGGTCTTGCGCGGTTTTTCCGAGGCCGGGCGTGAGGCGGTGAACTCGGCGGATGGCGCGAAAAGCGTCAGCGTCGGCAGGCGTGCCGACAGGCGCATCTCATTGTCGGATCGCACACTCACCGACATAGGCTTGTCCAGATCCAAGGCGTTCCGCCGCCTTGATTCGTAGAGCCGCGTGAGATCCATCGGCACTCCTTGGGCCGCGAGCAAGCCCAGGGCGTGGTTCAACTGAGTCAATCCCGAGCGGTGTATGCGGTTGACGGCCACGGACTGATGCGGCAGGTTTTTGAGGGTGTCGTCGATCGAGTTGGTCATGTTGCCGCGGGCACCGAGCTCGATAAACACGCGGAACCCGTCCTCGTACATGCGTTTTACGGTGTCCTCGAAAAGTATGGGGGAAGTCCACTGGTCGGCTATGAGGTTTAATATGGCGCGGGGCTGGGACGGCATGCGTTCGGCGGTGGCGCAGGAATAGACGGGGATTTGAGGTCCATGGCGCACCCAGTGGGACAAAAACTGCCTGATCGGCGGCAGGGCCTTTGAGCACCAAGGGGTATTGAACGGACGGCTGATCGGGACGGCCACGGCTTTTGCGCCGGCGCCGTGGATGGCCTCGGTGACTGGCACCATGATTTCCGGCGAGAACGCGATGGTCTGTTGACGCGGGCTGTGGTAAAAAGCCAGCGCCATACGTCCGGGATATTTTGCGCACAGGTCTTCAAGCAGCTCGCGCGGCGCGTCGATGACCGAGAACATCTTGCAGTCGGGCAGGTCTTCACGGTCAACGAAACGGTTAAGCATCTGGTAGCCTTCGCGCATGAACAGGATGCGCTTGTTGCGCGACAATCTGCCGAACACGCCGGCCGCAAGCAAAGCCGCGAAATCGCCGCCGCTGAAGCCTGCCAGGCCGTCCGGCGAGATCCCGACTCTTTCGATCAGGCGGTACATGGCGGTGTTGGCGGCGTGCGAGGCGATGAAGGATTCTGAAAAAGCTTTGGCGGCGAAACTGTCTGGATCGCTGTGAAAGCAGGCGGACGGCGGGAAGATGAAATCGGCTGGCGCGAAAAGCAGCGGCTCTTTTGAGAGCAAAGCCTCTTCCAGTTCATCGAAGGCGCGGCGGCAGTCCTCGAAGACCAGGCAGAGGTCGCGCAGCATATCCGGATAGAAAGAACCGGCACCGGGGAAAAGGAAGGCGATTTTTCCGCCGGGGCAGAGCTTTTCCCTGAAGAAATACGTGCCGCTTTTGTCGCGTATCCGGCCGGCGTTCTCGATGAGTTTGCGGTGGGCCAGCTTAAGGCGGTCGCGTAAGTCGGCGGCAGACGGAGCCACCAAGGCGATGATGTCAGGAGAGTGCCTGGCGGTCATGGCGCAAGTGTAAGCGACATCGGTCAAAGGCGCGCCAGGCGCGTTTTCGAGAAAGCGGATCAGTTTTTCGACCTCGCCGGCCAAGTTCGCCGTGCCGGTGGCGCCGATGAGCACTAGTTCGCTTTCGACGGGGTCGTAAAGATGTTTTGACCGGTTCATTGGTTCTCCGGGAATTCTTCCAGGATCAAGGCCGCGCAGGTGCCGGTGAAATCGATGGTGGAGACGCAGGCCCGGCGCGGCTTCTTCTTGTCGCCCCGGATCCATGGTCGCGCTTCAGAAGGCAAGTACAGCGGTGATTTTGGGGACATGACCTTCTGGAGCGGCTTCTCTACCTCTACATGGGGGGGAAGGACGCGGTGGTGTAGCGCCAAAGCGGCTTTTAATATGCCGGCGGCGCCGGCGGCCCAGAGCGTGTGGCCGAAATTGCCTTTGACAGAGCCGATGGCTATCATGGGCTGGTGCGGTTTGCGAGTGCCCAAGAGTTCGTGCATGGCGTGTATCTCAGTCTGGTCGGAATGGGGTATGCCCGAGCCGTGCGCCTCGATGAGCTGAATGGATTCGGGTTCAGCGTCGGCGCGCTGCATGGCGCGGCTGACAGCGCGCGTGAGGCTTTCCGCTGCAGGGACGCGCTGATTGTGGCCGGTTGAGGCGGCCACGATGCCGGTGCTGCGCACGATGGCATAGATGCGGTCGTTCTGTCGGACGGCGTCTTTCAGTCTTTTAAGCACAAAGAAGACACCTCCCTCGCCCGGCAGGGTTCCGTCAGAATTGCGGCTGAAAGGTTGCAGCGTTTTGCGGCGCGAAAACGGCAGGGTGCCTGACAGGCCTTGCAGAATGGCGCTGCTGAGCGGCGGCTGGACGGCGCCGGCCATGGCGATGTCGGAACGGCGCGCGAGCAGATCGTCCATGGCGCCTTGCAGTGCCTGTTGTCCGGAAACCGCGCCAGCGTCGGCAACCAGGGCCGGGCCGGCGAAGCCCAGCAGTTGCGCGGTCCAGGCGGCTATGACGCAGCCGAGCGAGGATAGCAAAGCATACGGGGTCGGGGCGGGCAGGGAGGATGCCAACTGGGCGCGGATTTCATCGAGTTGGTCCGGAACCGTCGAAGGCAGCAGCTTCTGGAAAATGTCCAAGGTCTGGTCGATGAAGAAAGTGTGCTGCAACCAATTGACTGAGGCGGTGTTGAACGGCTGGGCATAGCCGAGGTGCAATGAGATGCAGTCTGTGGGCAGGTTGCCGGTAGAGATGCCGCTGTCGCGAAGCGCGTCGATGGCGAGTTGGACGCAGAAAAACACGTCCTGGTTTTCGCCGGCGTTCATTTTGCCGGGGAAAGCCTGGTCGGCCGGATTACAGGCGTAAAGATCGCCCAAGCAGGAGCCGGCGGCTGGGAAAGTCCGGTCGAAGATGTTTTTTTTGGGAGCCGTAAAGTCGTTTTGCGGGGATTCCTGCTGGGTAGTGAAGAGAGCGCGGCGCTGCATGATGTTTTGCCAGAAAGCAGCCGGTGTGGCGGATTCGGCAAAACGGCAGGCGACGCCGGTGATAACGATATCCTCACGCGATTTACGTGTTTGTGGCATTCTGTGGCTCGGATTGGAAGGAGTCAGGACTGAACGGCGCCGACGGCTGAGTAGGTGTGCTCGGGCGCAGGGTAAACCCCTGCGCGCACCTCCGCAGCGTAAGCGGCAAAGGCGCTGCGCGCGGTTCCGGCCAGTTCGGCGTAGGCCTTCACGAATTTCGGCGGTTTGTCAGCGGTCAGGCCCAGCAGGTCGTGCATGACCAGGATCTGGCCGTCGCAGGCTGCCCCGGCGCCGATGCCGATAACCGGCACCGGCACGGCCGCGGTGACGGCCGCGGCGATATCGGGCGGCACGCATTCCAAGACGAGCGCGAAAACTCCGGCGGCGGCCAGCGACTGGCCGTCCTCAATGAGTCTGTCGGCATCGGCCCGCGTCTTGCCCTGCACTTTGTAGCCGCCGATCACGTTACAGGACTGGGGTGTGAGGCCGATATGCCCGAGCACCGGTATGCCGTTCTGCACAAAGGTTTTGACGAGTTCGGCGCGGAAAGTGCCGCCTTCGATCTTGACGGCGTCCGCTCCCGCTTCTTGGAGGAAGCGCCCGGCGTTGCGCAGCCCCTCGGCTACCGAGACCTGGTATGAAAGAAACGGCATGTCCGCCACCACCATCGCTGAAGTTGTGCCGCGCGCCACGGCGGCGGTGTGGTGCAGCATGGCGTCCATCGTAACGGGCAGGGTCGAGGCATGGCCCAAGACAGTCATGCCGAGCGAGTCGCCGACCAATAAAAGGGGTATGCCGGCGGCATCGGCCAGTCGCGCGAAAGCGTAATCATAGGCTGTGACGCATGGCAGTCGTGCCGCGCCTTTGGAGGCCATGATCTTGGCCGCATTCCAAACTTTCATGCCCTCTATTTTAGCACAATCCGTCACTGGGGCAACCTGCCGGCGACGATTTTCAGATATTTAAATTTCATCAGTTAACGCATCTGCGCGAAAAATTCAATCTCGCCCTGACGTGAAGCTTAATAAAATTCATAATTTAGCAATTATTGGTTGACGTTGTGAAATAAGAGAGCTAAAGTTAAATTTAAATTTTTGGGGAAGCAGGTATGTTCATCAAATTGGGGGTTATGGTCTTGACGTTTGGGGCTTTGGCCTGTGACGTCATAGCCGTGTCTGACGCGCATTTGGATGAAAGGGTGGATCAGGCTATCTCGCGCGGGCTCGCTTGGTTGGCGCAAGGCCAGAATGAGGACGGCTCGTTCGGCACTGGCATGGCGCAGAACACCTCGGGCATCTGGGCGCTTTGCGGAATGGCTTTTCTGGCGAACGGCCACTTGCCCGGCTCGGAACCTTACGGCGCGGTGATTGAGCGGATTGTCGCGCGGCTCGCCCAAGCGCAGCGCGAGGACGGCTATCTTGGCGGACATGACGGCACGATGTACTCCCACTGCATCGCCACGCTTTTT
>CAYRZP010000044.1:0-16306 GCA_964428885.1 uncultured Lentisphaeraceae bacterium | reverse complement strand
CAGCCGCGCGCGTCATGTGCGATCTTGACGACCGGCGTGACTGTCGGCAGTGAGTCGGTCAGGGCCGCGAGTTTGCCGGAGAAGTTGATCTTCCAGCCGCTGCGGCGCAGCGAAGGGTGTCCGCTGCCCAGGAAGTTCATGACTTCGCGCGTGCCGACGAGGGTGTGGCCATCGGCGGCGGGCTCGAAGCCGTAGCCCGCGAGTTCGGCGACGGCGGCCTGTTCGGCCGGGAGGTTGCGGGTGTTGTAAACGAGGATGTCGTCGGGGGCCGGCAGCGCGAACTCGGAGTGGATGTCGGGTGAGCCGGCTGGGAAGGCGTGTTGTCCGTAAACCGCCGACAAGTTAGCCCGCAGCGATGCCCGCGTACCCTGCAGTTCCAGGCGGAAAGAGGGCGTGCCCGGGCGGGGCGCGAAACATTCGGGGGGCACTTCGAATTCGACGGCAGCTATGGATTGCAGTGTCGGCAGGTCGCGTTTGAGGAAGTTGATGACCTTGTCCCGCGGTATGACCTCGTCCTGCCGGTAGATGCTGTGGTAGGGGAGGGGCAGGATGTCTTTCATCGGCCAGAGGTGGGCTTTGGAAAGCACGCGGCCGCGTCGTCCGTTAACCAGGTATGTCGGCAGTTCTCCTTCGCTTGATGAAGGTGTGGCGGTGAAAGGGTAGACGATCAGATCGCCGTTGTCGTGGTCGATGTCGACGCGCAGGACGGTGCGCACGGTGGAGCTTTCGACGGTCAAGGCGGCGCCGTCCGCGAGCGAGACGCTGTTAACGGGTGCGACGTCGAGGATGTTGAGGAAATCCGCGGCGGAGACTTGAAACTGCGCGGGCGGCGGCCCCTCGCAGATGTCTTCGATCACAGCCAGCAGGTTGTCGTCTGCCGGGGAGAGCGCGAGCGCGGTGCTGCCGACGGAGTCCGGGGGCAGCGGTCGGCTGTCGGCGTTGAATGTTAGCGCGATGGTGACGCGCCCGTTTCGGAAGTCAGAGATCCAAGCGTGTGGCAGGGTGATGCGGATGGTTGCGTCCCGGCCGCGGGGGTCGCGCCGGATGAAGGCTGAGTCGGCGGCCTGTGCCATGCGGCGCGCGCGGCGTTGCTCTTCCATGTACTTCTGTTCGCGCACGGGGTCTGAGCGGCGCAGCATGAGTGTGATGCCGAGAGCCACAACATGCGGGCAGACCAAGCCCTGGCTGCGGTTGGTGAAGCAGGGGCACAGGCTTTCGATCGAACCGCCGGGCAGCAGGCGGAGCTTGGTGTAGAGGTTTGATCCGGAATCCCGCGCGATCACTCCGGCGATGATGTCGCCGCTGATGTCGGCCTTGAGGACCGCGCCTTTTTTGACCAGCCCCTCGGCTTGCAGGTATACGGCTTCGCCGCCCCATCCGGCCAGAGCCTTACGCGTTATGGATGCTGGCAGCATGTGGCAATGTTGGTGGTGTGCGCGTTTTCAGTTTGCGCATCCGCCGCATGAAGCAACCCGACCGGTTTTGGTACCGGCATGACATAGAGCATACCCCAAGCGATCAGGCCTGTGACCAGCCCCACGATGACGCCGATTTGCAGCCATTCCAGAAAAGCGATATGGGCGTGGGAGCGTTTCTCGAGCATCCCCAAAGCCACGATGTTGGCGGTCGATCCGATAGCGGTGATGTTGCCGCCGAAGCAGGCGCCGAAGAGCAGTGCCCACCAGAGAATCGAGTAATCGGCCGAGCGTTCGACTAAGGACTGTATGACCGGGGTGAAGGCGGCGACGAAGACGATGTTGTCGACGAAGGCGGATCCGACGGATGAGATGCCGAGGACAAAGGGCACCATGGCTTTTGGGCCGCCGGTGACGAACGAACTGAGCCGGTGTGCCAGATTGGCGGTTACTCCCTGTTCTGACAAAGAGCCGGCTATGGCGAAAAGCAGCATGAAGAAAAGCAGCGTCCACCATTCCACGTCGTGTTCAACGTAGTGTCGCGCGCGCTGCGGGCGGCAGGTCATAAGCAGGCCCGCGATAATCAAAGGCGTGACGATCAGGAAGGCGTTTTTGTTTTCGGAGCCGGTCAGTCCCAGCAGGTTTTCGATCTGGTGGTGGAACGCTATGCTGCAGACCGTCATGATCAGGACGCACAGCCCGCGTTTGAAGGGCACGCGCACGAGCGGGCCGAGACCGCGGTGTTGATCGCGGTGAGACTGCATTTGCACCGTCATCGCATGGATAGATTTGCGGAACCATAAAAGCATGATGACGGTGGTGGCGATGAGGGACACGAGCGCGATCGGGGTCGCGCCTGACAGGAACTGGCCGAAGGTGAAGCCGGCCTTGTTGCCGATGAAGATGCCGACGGGGTTGCCCAGCATGGTTGCGGCTGATCCGATGTTAGTGCAGAGTACTGAAATCAAAACAAAAGGCGCGGCGCGCACTTTCAGGGTGTCGCAGACCTGGAAGACCAGGGCCAGCACAACAACGATCGACGAGACCTCGTCCACGACGCTTGAAAGCAGCGCCGACAGGCCGCAGAGGATCAGCACGAAAGACCCGCCGGTCATCTGTTTTCTGTTTATGATGGACTGTATGACCCATGTCAGCACACCTAGATCTTTCAGGGCGCCGACGATGATCATCATGCCGACCAGAAAGAAGATGATGTCCAGTTCGGTGGCGCGCAACATGCCTTGCAGGGACATGGCCCGCGTTCCGATCAGCACCGCCACTCCCAGAAAGGCTATCGCCACCCGGTGCGTCCAGAAGAAGAGGGTGGTGCAGATGACACCTATGAAGGTGCAGACCGCCACGACGGGCAGCAAGTCGGGCGCGAGGCCTGTGGCCCAAGCGCCCCACCCGGCCAGCGCGGTGATGGCGAACATGGCGCTTACTTTTGAAAAGATCTGGATCGGAGAGGTTTTGACAACTGGTTCGCTGTGCATTTTACGAGGTCACTCCCGGAAGATTTTTTTCAGGAAAAGCGGCGGTCCGATCATGCCGACGAGTTTTTTGTCGTTCAAGACATAACAGACAGAGCAGTCTCGGTGAGCAAACTCGCCGGCCACGGAAATCGCCGGGGCTGACATCTGCACGGACGGGAAATCCTTGACGAGGATGTCGGCCAGAGAAGAGCTCTGCTCCTTGCGCAGCACGTCGGTGAAAGGCTCGAAATTGATGATTGGCGACAGGTCGGACATCCAGAGCAGGTACTCCGGCAGGCAGACCTTCAGCAGGGAATTGACGCTGACGACGCCGACCATGTCGCCGTCATTGTCCAGAACCGGCATTTCACTGAGGTCCTTGGCGATGAAAGAGTCGATGGCGGATTGCAGGTTGTCGTTGTTGCGCAGGGCATCGAAGGCGCTGTCCATTATGTCGGCCGCGCAGACGTAATCCGGCAAGACCAGCCCGCCGCGCTCGAAAAAGCGCATCACGTCTTCGGGGGAAGACAGCTCGGCCAGTTTCTTGGAAGTGTCGGGGTCGCGCAGGATGCTGGCCATCGAGCGTATGATCTGCAGGTAGAGGCCGGGCTGGTTGCTGGGAATCAGCACTAGCAGGATCAGGTGCACAGGCGGCTTGTTCCCATCGAAGGCCACGCCTTGCCTGGAGGTCGCGACCGCGACAAAAGGTTTATCAAGGTTGTCGATGCGGGCATGGGGCAACGCGATACCGCGTGACAGCACCGTGTCGTTGGAACTTTCCCTTTCGAGGATCGCCTGAAAATAACTCTCAGTATCGGCGAGATTATGATGGGCGGCCAAACATTCCAACATTTTGCGTATCAGTCCGTCCCGGTCAATGGCGTCTTGCTCGATCAGAATATCTGCTGCGCTGAAGAAAGAAGATAAGGTCAAGGCGTCCTTGGGCTTGTTTCGGGGCTTGTTCATAAATGGGGTTTTGTTTGCCGACCGGTCGCATTACAAACCGTAAGCGTCCACAATGTCACAATCCAATTAAGAAGAACTACCAATAAATTTAGCCGTTTTCGCGGCGGCGGTCAACGACAGAAATTCTTAATTAGTGTCCGCATGGAATCCCAACTTGATTTCAGGCGGGTGGCTAAGTTATAGTAAGCGCGTCAAGTGGATGTTGTCAGGGGTATGCGGCAGTTTCGGCGGGAGGGGATAGATCCAACGGCCTGCGGTAAGCTTACCCAATGTGCCGTGAATAGTGGCGGACCGCACTGGACGGCAGGCTGCGTTCGGGCGCCAATGACAAAAGCGGAATGATTTTCGAGAAAAACAGTGTTGAGGGGGGGGTGCGGGTTAATCTCCGCGGTGTAACATTCGGCGGTGATGATTTGGTGATAATCGCCGGTCCGTGCACGGTTGAGAGCCGCGGGCAGACGCTGGAGTCTGCGGCAGCCGTCAAGGAGGCCGGCGCCGACATTTTGCGCGGCGGCGTCTTCAAGCCGCGGGCCTCGCCGTACGCGTTCCAGGGCTTGTGCTCTGAAGGGCTTGCGATCCTGGCTGAGGCGCGCGAGCGCACCGGCCTGCCCGTGGTCACCGAGGTAATGGACACCAAGCTTATCGCGGAAGTAAGCGCGGTAGCGGACATGTTGCAGGTCGGATCCCGCAATATGCATAACACGGCGCTCCTGAAGGCTGTCGGGGCTAGCGGCAAGCCGGTGCTGTTAAAACGCGGCATGAGCGCGACACTCCAAGAATTTCTTTACGCCGCCGAGTACGTTTTGAATGCCGGAGCCAGGGAAGTGGTGCTGTGCGAGCGCGGCATACGCACCTTCGAGAACGCCACGCGTTTCACGCTGGATCTGAGTGCCGTGCCTCTGCTGAAAGAGCGCACGTGGCTGCCGGTGATAGTTGACCCCAGCCACGCGACGGGCCGGGCCGGGCTGGTGCCCGCCATGGCCCGCGCGGCGGTGGCATGCGGAGCCGACGGCGTGATGTTGGAGGTTCATGCTCATCCTGAGCAGGCCTTGTGCGACGGCGAACAGAGTTTGACGCCAGAAATGTTTGCTAAAACAATCGTTGGAATGCGGGCTGTGGCTCAGGCGGTAGGGAGGAGAATATGAGGTTTTTTGCGGTCGATCGAGTAACAATCAGACGCGCGGTTTGCCTGTCGGTTTCGGCCGCAGCGCTTTGCGGGCAGGCCCGGTCTTATCTTTCGCCGGAATATCTGGCCGCGGCGCCGGACGGCAAGACCTTGTACGCCACTGCCGCGACAGCCGGCAAGATTCTTTTAATCGATATGGCGCAGAAACGTGTGGGCGCGGAGTGGAAGCTGCCGGGCAACCCTACTGGGCTGGCTGTCGCCGGGGACGGGACGGTTTTCGTGACGGCGGGCACGGTCGGCGGGGAACTGCTATGGCTTGGGCCGGACGGCAAGATTCTGGACAAGGTCACAGTCGGGCACACGCCGATGTCGCCGGTGGTCAGCGCCGACGGCAAGAAGGTTTTTGTGCTGAACCGCTTTGGCAACACGGTGATGGCGGTGGAGGTTGGGCGGAAATTGCAGGTGACGGGTGTGCGGGCGGTGCCCCGGGAGCCGTGCGCGGCGGCATTGGGCGCTGGCGGCAGGCTGCTTTTTGTGGCAAACCACCTGTCGTCCGGCAAGGCCACCGACGAGGTCGTCTCCGCCGTTGTCTCGGTGATAGAGACCGGGACTTTGAAGCTCATCGGAAATTATCCGCTGCCGAACGGGGCAACCGGCGTGCGCGGCGTCTGCGCCGCGCCGGACGGCAAGCATGTCTATGTGACGCATACCTTCGGCAGGTACCAGTTGCCGACCACCCAGCTTGAGCGCGGCTGGATGAACACGGCCGGGTTGAGCGTTTTCAACGGCGAGACCGGCACGTATGTCAACACGGTGCTGCTGGATGACATCGATCTGGGCGCGGCCAACCCGTGGGGCGTGGCCGCCACTTTGGACGGGAAGAACCTGATTGTGGCGCACGCCGGAACACGCGAGATCAGCGTGATCGACCGTGCCGCGTTGCATGAAAGGTTGGGGCGGGCCGCCAAGGGCGAGAAAGTGACAGAGGTGACGAAGTCCGGCTCTGACGTGCCCAACGACCTCTCTTTTCTGGTGGGGGCGCGCCGCCGCGTCAGGCTTGACGGTGACGGCCCGCGGGGCTTAGCGGTGGCGGGGCAGGCGGTGTATGCGGCGCTGTATTTCGCCGACGCGCTGGCGTCGGTTGATCTGGCCGGAGCGGTGTTGCGGGCGGAGCACATGGCGTTGGGCGAGCCGGTGGACTTGTCCGCTGACCGCGTCCGGCGCGGCGAAATGCTCTTCAATGATGGCATCATGTGTTTCCAGCAGTGGCAGAGCTGTGCCAGTTGCCATCCCGACGGCCGTGCCGACGGGCTCAACTGGGACCTGCTCAACGACGGGATCGGCAATCCCAAGCAAACCAAGAGCTTGGTTTATTCCCATCTGACTCCGCCCACCATGGTCTCCGGCATACGGCCTGACATGCAGACCTGTAACCGCAGAGGCATTACGCATATACAGTTTGTCGTGCGTCCGGAAGAAGACGCGCTGTGTGTTGACGAATATGTGATGTCGCTGCGGCCGGTGCCGAGCCCTTACCTCGAAAATGGGAAACTGTCGGAAGCGGCCAGGGCCGGCGAGAAGCTGTTCCGCTCGTCCGGCTGCGCTGAGTGTCATCCTCAGGATAAGGCCGGGCCGGAGGGCGAGGCGCTTTTCACTAACCTGCGCAAATACGATCTGGGACTCGGGGTTGGCAACGAGGCCGGCACGGCGTTCGACACCGCGACGCTGCTCGAGATCTGGCGGACGGCGCCTTATCTTTACGATGGGCGTGCGCTGACACTGGAAGATCTGCTGACCGTGTGTAACCCGGACGACCGGCATGGCCGCACTAAGGATTTGAAGCCCAAAGAGATCACGGCGTTGGCAGAGTATCTGTTGTCGCAGTAGGGAGAAAGAGATGCTGGATAATGACAGCGAGGGCGTGACCAGGTGGCACGAGATGGGCAGGCTCGACGTCGCGGCAGGCTTGCCGGCCGCGGCCCGCGGGCGTGTGCTGTCGCAGACCGGCTGGGGCAGCCGAGAGCAGTTGCGGAACGCGGCCGTGGGGGCGAAAGGCACGGACGTGCCGCAGCTATGGCTGTGCGGCGGCAGCGGCGCCATGCCGTCGGTGTATCAGCGGTTTTTGGCCGAAGGCTGCGAGACGCGTCTTATCAGGCGCCGCGGTTGCACGGTCGGCGTGTGTTATGCGGACGCTTTTGCCGATTACTGTCTGCTCACCGGTGTGCTGCCGCCTGACAGCCTCGCGCCGCGCGAGGTGCAGACCGCCGCGGTTTTCGAGGCGATCGAGGACGCCTTGGCCGACGCCGGCATGACTTTCGCCAATGTGGCGCGCACTTGGCTGTACATGGACGATATACTGGACTGGTATGATCAGTTCAACAGCGTTCGCGACTCGTTCTTCAGGTCGCGGCGTGTTTATGACGGTCTGGTCCCGGCCAGCACCGGCATCGGCAGCGCCAATCTTTGCGGTTCGGCGATAACCGCCTGCGCGATAGCGGTGAGGCCGAAGCCTGGCAGCGGCATGCGGATCGAGGCTGTGCCATCGCCGCTGCAATGCGCGGCGCTGGATTACGGCAGCTCTTTCAGCCGCGCCGTGGAACTGGTCACGCCGGGAAGCCGGACGCTGATGGTATCGGGGACCGCCAGCATCGAGCCGGGCGGCGCCACCGCACATGCTGGTGATTTGGAGGGGCAGATTAGGCTTACCATGGATGTGGTAGGGACGATCCTGGCTTCACGCGGCATGGGGTGGCAGGACGCCGTGCGCGCGGTGATGTACCTTAAAGATGCGTCTTATCTGGGGGTATGGCAGAGATGGCTGCGGACGCACGGTCTGGAAGGTCTGCCGGTGTTGAATGTCGAGGCAGATGTCTGCCGCGACGACCTGCTGGTTGAACTTGAGGTTGACACAGTCAAACGGTTTTGAAAAGGGCAATCGATTTTTTGACGGGATTGGGCGCGGCGGCCTCAATTTGCTGGATATGCGCGTTATTTTCCGTGTTTTTGGCGTTTCTGGGCGCGGAACGCGCCGCCGGTTTTATGGCCTTGCCGCTCATGCAGGCTGCCGTGGCCGTTCTGACGGTCGCGGTCGGCTACAGCGGCGCCCGCGCGGTCAAGCGCAAGCGTTTCGACTCGGCGGCTTTGCACCTGGGCTGCGCCTGCGTCATGGCGGGGTGGCTGTGGGGGCAGCACACTATCAGGTCCGCGACGGCTGAAAACCCAGCCCAAGGCTCGATGGCGCTGGTTGACGGCGATGCTTCGGATACGCTTTGGTCTGGGCCTTATCTGACCAACTATGTGGGCCGAGTGCCGTTCTCGATCAAGCTTGAAAAGTTTATCATAGAGCATTACGGGCAGAACGGCTTTGACCGTGAGGCCGGTCGCATGGCGCCGATACGCGAATACCGCAGCCGGGTCACGGTTTCCGAGCCGGGCAAGGCGCCGTACGTCGCGAACATCCGGGTGAACCGGCCTTTGCACGTGCGCGGCTATCACATCTACCAGATGAGCTGGGGCAACACGGTGGACCGTTTCAGGCGTCCTTTGGTTTACACGGTGCTGCAGTTTGTCCGCGATCCCGGCGTGCCGCTGGTTTACGCGGGGTTCGCAATCCTGTTTGCCGGCGTTCTGCTTTTCACGTTGAGGGTCTTCCGGTTCAGGCGTCCGGACGCCAGGGAGGATGCGTCATGACAATCAAGCTCACAGCGCAGGGCGGCCTGATCTATCTGACAGCCCTGTTCTTTATGGTGACGGCGCTGGCGGGTGGTTGCGGCCGCCAGCGGCTGCGCCGCGGTTTCTGGGCCGCGGCGTTCGTGGCGGCCGTGGTCTCCGTGGCGTGGCGCGGCCTGTATACCGGGCATCCGCCGATGCAGAACCTTTTCGAGTTCTTCCTGTGTATGGCGGCCGCGCTCTGGCCGCTGTCGCAATGGAGCCGTTGGAAGAACGGTATCGACACCGAGACGCGCGACGCCTTGTTGGGCGTCGTCATACTGTTCCCGGCCGGCTTCATCTTCAGCGAGGAAGTGCGGCGTCTGCCGCCGGCCTTGCAGAGCCCGCTGTTCATTCCGCACGTCGCCAGTTACGTGGCCGGGTATGTCATGCTGGCGCGGGCGGCGCTGCTTGCGGCGCCGCTGCTGCGTCGGACGGTTGATGTTGCCGATCCGCGCGCGGCCGAGCTGGCGGTGCGGCAGACGGCGGCCGCCGGGTTTGTGCTGTTGACCGCCGGGTTGCTGCTAGGGGCGGTATGGGGCAAGGTGTGCTGGGGGCATTATTGGCATTTCGACCCCAAGGAAATGTGGTCGCTGGCGACCTGGCTTGTGTATGGCGGTTATTTTCATTACAGTCTCAAGTGCGGTCTGCGTTCCCGCAGGGCTGTGGCCGCGCTGGTGTGGGTGGGGTTGCTTTTCGTGGTCATCACTCTCACCTGGATCAATCTTTCGAGGCTCTTCGCTGGGCTTCACAACTATGCTTGAAGTGTGTGGTTGTGTGTCATTGCGACCAATGGACTGGACGCAATGACGAGGGTAAAAGGGGAGAGCGTGGGTATGTGGGAGTGTAGGTGTGTTAGAGGGAGTGTGCAGGAATGATAAGAGGTATGAGAAGGCAGTGTGTGATAGCGGTTTTGTTTGTGTGCGTGGCTTTGCTGGCCGGGGCGCAGAAGCCCAAGGCGAGTATCGCGCGCGACCCGTATATAGGTGCGATCGTGGTTGACGCTGACACCGGCAAGACGGTCTTCGAGGAGCGGCCGGATGTGCCGGGATATCCGGCCAGCACGCTCAAGCTGATGTTGCTGCTGCTGATCCAGGAGCGGATCGATGCCGGGAAACTCAATTTGAGCAATATGGTCAGTGTGTCCGTGTCCGCGTCGAAGACCGGCGGGTCTCAAGTGTATCTGGATCCGCGCGAGAGTTTCAGCGTTGAAGACCTGTTGTACGCGACGATCATACAGTCGGCCAACGACGCGTCCGTGGCATTGGCCGAACATGTGGCGGGATCGAAAGAGGCTTTCGTCAAACTGATGAACGACCGGGCTCTTGAGCTTGGCATGAAAAACACCCGCTTCGCGTCGGTGCACGGCCTGCCGCCGTCGGCCGGTCAGAAGCACGATGTCTCGACCGCGCGCGACATGGCTGCCCTGGCGCGCGAGCTGTGCAAACACCCCGACATATTCAAATACACGTCGGCTGTCTACCGCCAGTTGCGCGTTGGCACTGCAAAGCCTTTTGATATGCGCACGCACAATCCGTTCCTGAAAGAGGGGCTGGCGGGGTGTGACGGGTTCAAGACCGGTTACACGGCGGCGGCAGGCTGGTCGATGGTGGCTACCGCCAAGCGTGACGGCCGCCGCATGATCGTGGTGGTGCTGGGCAGCGAGGGTCGGAAAGCGCGTGACGCCAAAGCGCGGGAGCTGCTGAACGCGGCATTCGCGCAGGATGCAAGTGACAAGCCCGCCGCCCGGGTGGCAGGGCGAGAATGAATGGATAACTAAAACGCTCAACGTTCAAGTTAGTAGGTTAGAAGGAATGACATTATGAAGAGGGGATGCAACCGGAGAGAGTTCATGCGGGCTGGCGCTGCGGCAACCGGGATGTCGGCGTTCGGCACTTTCGGTCAGGGTGTCACGCGCACGGGCAAGCCTTTGCGCGTGGCGGTGATCGGGTGCGGCAACGGGAGGGGGCTTCCGGCCCTGCTTCCGGAGGCGTGCAAGGAGCGCGTTGTGGCCGTGGTGGACGCCGACAGTATTCAGATCGCCAAAGCGCGGGCGGTAATTGCCAAGAAGGTTTCGCGGCAGGCGGCGTCCGAGGTCAAGGCCTACTCCGATTACCGCAAGCTGTTCGACGAGATGGGCAAGGAACTGGACGCGGTGATGATCGCCACGCCCAACCACCAGCACGCGCTGCCGTCGCTGCTGGCGATCAGGCGCGGCATCCACGTGTATGTCGAGAAGCCGATGGCGCACACTATCGGCGAGGCGCGCCAGATGCTGGAGGAGGCGCGGCGCCACGGTGTCGTCACGCAGGTCGGGCATCACGGTCATTCGGCCGAGGGCGCTCGCCGCCTGTGCGAATACATCTGGGCCGGCGCGATCGGTCAGGTGCGCGAGGTGGTTTGCTGGAGCGACCGCGCCAACGGCCTGCCTGCCGGCGACCGCCCGCCGGCGCTGGCCGTGCCGGAGTCTCTCGACTGGGAGCAGTGGCTCGGTCCCGCGCCGTTCCGTCAGTTCCATGGGGGTCTGCATCCGCACTCGTGGCACCGTTGGACGGATTTCGGCAACGGTTCGATCGGCAACATGGGCACCCACATCATCGATCCGGTGAAATGGGCGCTGAAGCTTGGCAGCCCCGCGTCGGTGGAGTTGGAAGAGGTGGCCGGCGGCAATGACGAACGTTGGCCGGTCAGCACGCGCATACGCTATGAGTTTCCGGCTCGCGAGGGCATGGAACCGGTCACGCTCACATGGTATGACGGGCTCGCCCAGGGCCGGGCCTACGTCAAGGAAACGGTCGGCGCGATTGATTGCGTGAAGCGCGAAGCGCAGAACCGCCCGCCGATCGTGGTTGAACTGGAGAAAAAGTATGACCGCGATTTCGGTGCCGACGGCTCGCTCTTGATCGGCGACAAGGGGATTATGATGATCGGGCCATTCGGCGACGGATGCCGCATGGTGCCGGAAGATGCGCACCGGGCTTTTCCGAAGCCGCCGGCCACGCTGCCGCGCGTCAAGGGAACGCATCAGGACGACTTTTTCCGCGCCTGCCGCGGCGGAGCGCCGGCTAGCGCGAACTTCGATTATGCGGAGCTTCTCGCGGAGATCATCCTGCTCGGCGATCTGGTGATGCTCGCGGGCGCGGGCAAACGGATCGAGTGGGACGGCCCCGCAATGCGTTGCGTGAACATGCCGGAGATGAACCGTTTTGTGAGAACGGAGAGCCGGGAAGGTTGGCGCATTTAGGAATCTATCATCGCGCCTTGTGTTACAAGGTTGACATTGTTGTCCTTTAAGCTTGTGGGATGAAGGCCGTTTTGCTACCGTCGCGGCATGAGTTCAGACAACGAAGTTATCCTAAAATTTAATGTGACCGAGTTGGAGCCGTTGGGTCGAGGCAATCGGCGGCACTGTTTCAGGATACCTGGCAATGATCTGTGCGTGAAGTTTTATCTGGTGCCAGCAGAGTATGACCACACGACCAGGGTAAGCATCCGCATGCACATCTGGATGTCGCGTTTCATACCGTGCTTCAATGCCAACTGCCATGAGGCATACTATCACAAAATCTTGAAAGACAACCTGCCGCCGGACCTGTTCGCAGTCTTTCCGGAGAGAGTGGAAAGGATTTTTTCACCGGAGCGTGGCTGGGGCGTTTTGGAGAGTCTGGTTCAGAACCAGGACGGGAGCCCGCTGCGACGTGTCCTCGTCGAGATGGAGACTGCCGACAAGGCTCTGCGGCAGAGGCTTTTCGATGAGACCCGACGGCTTTTCGGGCGGATGGCCGAACACGCGGTCTGCTTCTATGACCCGCCCAACGTGATGGTGCAGTGGACGGGGCCTGGCACGTTCAGGTTGCGTATTGTGGATTTCGAGCCGCGCGGACGGGAACTGATGCCCTGCCTTTCACATATCAAACCTTACGTCAGGCTTAAGGTGCGGCGCCGCTGCGGCAGATACTTAGAGCGCCTGCGGGCACTGCTGGGGCCGGCATCGCCGGACGCGGTCGCGCTTTGAACCGCGCCGCCTAAAGGTAGGGGTCGGCCTGCGAGAGATGGTTCCTGACGTACACGGAAACTCCGTCTTCCAGCGATTTCATCGGACGGGGATACCCGGCCTTGCGCAGTTTTTCAAGGTTCGCCAGGGTATAATATTGGTAGCGGCCTCTAAGCTCTTCTGGCATCTCTTTGTATTTGATCTGTTCGGGCTTGCCGAACGCTTTCCAGATGGCTTTGGCCAGATCTTGAAACGAGCGGGCGGCACCCGACCCCACGTTGAAAAGGCCGCTGACACCAGGGTTGTCGAGGAACCAGCAGGCCACATCGGCGCAGTCGCCGACCCACACGAAATCGCGCAACTGCCCGCCGTCGGCATAATCGGGCCGGTATGACCGGAAAAGTTCGGTAGGCCTGCCGGCTATCACATCCGGGGCGATATGCGCTATCACGCTTTTCTGTCCGCCCTTGTGGTACTCGTTCGGACCGTACACGTTGAAGAACTTAAAGCCGACGCACTGCGGCGGCTGCCGCCCGCCGTTGGCGCGTTCGCGCGCCAGCCTCAAGTCGAACAGCGCCTTACTCCATCCGTAAGGGTTCAGGGGGCGCAACCCGCGCAGGTACTCCAGATCCTCGCGGTCCTCAAAGCCTTGGCAACCGTCGCCGTACGTGGCGGCCGAGGAGGCGTAGATGAACTGTTTGCCGAAATCGCGGCAGAAGCTGAACAGGCGCCAGCTTAAGCGGAAGTTGGAGGCGATGATCAGGTCGGCGTCGGTTTCGACGGTGGAGGATATTGCACCCATGTGGATGACGGCCCGGATTTTGTCGGCGTGGTTTTCAAGATACGGCAGCGCCTGCTCGGGCGGGACGATGTCGCGTATCTCGCGTTTTGCGATGTTGCGCCATTTGTCACCCGTGCCGAGCCAGTCTACAACGGTCAGGTCAGACTCGCCGCGGCGGTTGAGGGCCGCGAGAATGTTCGAGCCGATGAAACCAGCCCCTCCGGTGATCACGATCATAGTAACTCCTCGACTTCCTTGAGGTTCGTAACGCTCAGCACAGCTTTGTCTTGCGAAAGCCCGTGTTGTCCCAGCAGAACCGCCTTACCGACTCCGGCGGCGCGCGCGGCAGAGGCGTCGCTGGGCTTGTCGCCGAGCATCAGCGACCGCGGCATGTCGATGTCATGTTTGCGCCGCGCCTTAATGAACATGCCGGGGTTGGGCTTGCGGTCCGCGTGCTCGAGAAAAGGACAAAAGAAAACGTCATCTATCACCACACCGTTGCGCGCGAACTCCTTCAGCATGTGGCAGGTCAGTTTCTCAAAATCCTGCGTGGAAAAAAAACCGCGTTCAATGCCGGACTGGTTGGTCACGACCACGATGATGTAACCCTTGTCTTTGGCCGTGCGGCAAAGCTCGAAAATGCCATCCGTAAACTCAAAGTCATCGGCCCGATAAACATAGCCGCGGTCGACATTGATGATGCCGTCACGGTCAAGAAAGAGCGCTTTTGTCATGGTAAATCGCTGATTCGATAAGGTCGCAGAGCACATGCCCGACAGCTATGTGAAGTTCCTGGACCGTGTTGGCGGCCTGCGCGGGCGCCCGTATCGCAAGGTCGCAAAGCTCAGCCAGCCGCCCGCCGCCGCTGCCGGTCAGCCCAACGGTGTGGAGTCCCTTTTCCTTGGCGCGGACGACGGCCTCGACGACATTCGGGCTGTTGCCGCTGGTTGACATGGCGACAAGGACATCGCCCGTGGCGCCCAGCCCGTCGATCTGCCGCCGGAAAGTGAGGGCGTAACCGTAATCGTTGGCCACGGCGGTCAGCACGGAGGTGTCGGCGCTGAGCGCGATGGCAGGCAGCGCGCCCCTTTCCAGTTTATAGCGGCCGATCATCTCGGCCGCCAGATGCTGGGCGTCGGCGGCGGAGCCGCCGTTGCCGCAGAAGATCAGCTTTTTGCCCGCGCGCAGGGCTTCTATGCAGGTTTCGGCGGCCTGACGGATCAGGCCTGCCGACTGCCGCATCTCAAGAAATAGCTCAGAAAGCTTACTGAATTCGCTTTTGATCTGTTCTTCCATCATTGAGAATCTTTCGCGGTGTCGGTGATTTTTTGCAGCAAGGCGCTGGTGGAATAGCCTTCCAGTCGGTCCAGGGTTACGGCTTTGCCGCCGTACTCCATGACCTGCCGGGCTTCAGGCCAGTTATCCGTCGAGTAGCCCTCTTTGGCGATCACATCAGGCCTGAGGGCGTCCACCACTTGCGCGGCGGTGCTGTCGTCGAAAAGCACAACCAAGTCAACGCACTCCATGGCCGCAAGCACGTCGCAGCGTGTGCATTCGTCCTGCAGCGGGCGCGCCGCGCCTTTCAGCCGCCGGACCGAGGCGTCGGAGTTGACCGCAACCACCAGGAAATCGCACAGGCGCTTGGCCTGGAAAAGCGAATGCAGATGACCGCGGTGCAGCATATCGAAACATCCGTTAGTCAGGCCCACGCTCTTGCCGCCGGATTTGACGCGTCTCACCGCGGCGGCGGCTCCTGTCAGCGTCATGATTTTTTCCGCGGGCTCCTGAGGTACGTGAACCTGCCGCCGCATGTAGTCCAGCAGGGTCTCGACATCGACCGTGGCGGTGCCCAGCTTGCCGACCACGATGCCGGAGGCCATGTTGGCGACGCGGATGGCCTCGTTGACGGAGGCTTGGACGGCGATGCTGGCGCCCAGTGCCGCGAAAGAGGTGTCGCCGGCCCCGGAAACGTCGAAGACTTCTTTGGCGAGGGTAGGCAGGTGCGTGTAAGACCCGGCCGGCTCCGCGCGTCCCACGTGCAGCATGCCTTGGCTGCCCAGAGTCACCACAACATGCTCGATCGCCAGCGATTCTGCCAGGTTTGCCGCCTGCTTGGCCGTTTCCGGTATGAAATCCGGGCTTTTCGGGTCGAGGCGGACCCGGGAGACATCTTCCAGTTCCCGGCAGTTGGGCTTGATCAGGAAAGCGCCTGAGTATTTGCCGTAATCCGCGCCTTTGGGGTCGACCATGACGGGTTTGCCGCGTGTGCGGCAGGCCGCGATGATTTTGCGGGTCATGCCGTCCGTGAGCAATCCCTTGTCGTAATCGGAGAGCAAGACCGCGTCATAGCCGGCCAGGCTTTCATTCAGGTTCTGAAGTATGAAAGCCTCTTCAGCCTGCGACATCAGCCCGCGGCGTTCTTTGTCGAAACGCAGCAGGTGGTGGTTGTCGGCGACGAAACGGGTCTTGACCGTGGTGATCCAGTTTTCCGAACGCGCGAGGCAGTGGCGCACCCCGCTGGCGGACAAGAGCTGTTCAAGCGCATCGCCTTCAGCGTCCTTCCCGGTCACGCCCAGGAACAGCACCGGGCATCCCAGCGCGCGCAGGTTGGCCGCGACATTCCCGGCTCCGCCGGGCATGATGCTCTCGCCGGAGAAACGCAGCACCGGCACAGGGGTCTCAGGCGAGATGCGCTCAACGACGCCCCTGACGAACCTGTCCAGCATTATGTCGCCGATGCACAAAATGCGGGCTTGCGGCAACAAGCGGACGATCTCTTTCAATCGATTATGCATAAAGTCTTAACGATTGACGCAAAGCTTACACAACCGCATTAGACCCGTC
>CAYRZP010000043.1:2620-16384 GCA_964428885.1 uncultured Lentisphaeraceae bacterium | reverse complement strand
TGGGGAATCAGCGAGTTGCCGAGATAGACCGTGGCCTGTTGGTCATTCTTGATCAGCAGGTCGGCCTGACAGATGGCGTAGGTCGTGGGGGAAAGCTCCTCGCCGTGTACGGTCACATATTTCTCGACGTTCGCCCGCTGCTCCGGCGTGGCTGCGCGGTCAAGCAGATGCTCCTTGGCCACGGACAACATGCCGCCCGTGCCGCAGGCCGGGTCGTAGATGGAGATGTGATGGTCGGGAATCGGGATGTCCAGCAACTCGACCATGAGGCGGATCACCTCGCGCGGGGTGAAATGCTCTCCGGCCTCCTCGCCGCTCTGTTCCGAAAAGCGCCTGAGCAATTCCTCGTAGATGTATCCCATTTCCAGCGAGGACAGATTGTCCGGGCCGAGTTCCATTTCCTTGTACTGGTTCAGGATCGGGGCGAGCCGGTTGTTCTTCACCATCGTGCCGATGGTGGCGCGGTAGTTGAAATGCTCGATGATGTCCGCCACGTTCTTGGAGAAGCCGTTGATGTAGGCGCGGAAGTTGTCATCCAGGAACGCGTGGTCTTCCTCATAGACCTTGCGGAGCGTCCAGTTGGTCTTATTGGAGAAAGGCGACTGCTTGGGATTGAGTTCAAGCTCCTTGACCAGCTTGGCGAGTTCCTTCTCGGTCAACTTGGGTCGTTTGGCGAGCACCTCGGCGGATTTCGCCTCGCGCCACGCCAACAGCACGCACTCCAGCCGCCGGATGACGATGATCGGCAGAATGACACTCTGGTACTCGTAAGCCTTGAACTTGCCGCGCAAACGTTCGGCCGATTTCCAGATATCCCCGGCAAGATTGTCGAGTTTGGGCTTGTTCAGGGCAAGGTACATGGTTAAGCTACTCCTCATCTTCAAAAGCGCACACGGCGAATCGCGCGTCATCCGCGCTTCGTGCTCACTAAACCGCTGGCCGTCACTCCACAATGCAGGCAAGCGCGGTGCGGTCGTGTAGGCCGTGCCGAAAAGATACCATACATAATTATCTTCGCTCAACCTCAATTCACTGAGGGCGCGTCTGCGAATTGGCGGCATTTTGGAATGCGGTGACAACCAAAGGGCGGCACCGTTTATAGGAAGCCTGCGCTCAGCGCGCGGCCAGGGCGGTCAAGGCTGAGGTGTAGAGAGAGCCGCCGACCTTATGCCACTGGTCCTGGCTGTCGTCGCGGCCGCGCATTTGGGCGCGGATCCAGTCAGCCGCCTGCGCGGAGCCTGCGGCTTCCAGCGCCAGGACCTTGGCGTAGTCGCGGTAGCAGTCGGCGCCGGTGTCCGCGGCTGTTCCTTCCGCGAGCGCGCCGGACATGCGCTTGCCGAGCGCGACAAGCTGCGGATAAGCCGCGCCGCCGGTTATCAGCGCGTAAGCCGCGAGGGCGTCCAGGCTTTCCGAGCGCGCGGGCGAGCCGCGGTGGTAGGCGATGCTGCCGTCTTCCCGCACTGTTCCGCGCAGCCAGCGCAGGGCTTTGCGCAGGGGGATGTCGGCCTCGGAAAAACCTTGCCGCGCCATGCATGAAAGGGCGCGCACATGCCAGGCCGTGACGGCGGCGTTGCCGCCGGTGTCGCGCTCATAATCCCAGCCGCCCTCGGGGGATTGCCGCTCGCGCATAAAGGCCAGCGAGCGTTCGATCACCGGCCGCGGGCAGGGCGTGTGGGCGTAGAGGCTGGCGAGCGCGAAGGCCGTGATGGCCTGGTTGTAGTAAAGCGTACGTCCGTCGCCGCCGAACGAGCCCTCGGCGGACTGCAGGCGGGCGAGCGCGTCGCAGGCGCGCCGCACGCGCTTTTGGTATCGGTGGTCAGGCTGGCCGGCAAGGGCCAGGGCCGAGAGGGCGGTCAGCGCGGGCCGGTAGGCCTCCGTGCCGCCGTGCCGGGCCGGCGACCATGTGCCGTCAGCCTCCTGCGCGCCGGCCAGCCAAGCTAGCGAACCCGGCGGCGGGGGGGTGGGTCTGCCGGACGGAGCGTGCCGCAGCCAGAGCCAGCCCGCCAGCGCGGCGATGGCCGCGGCGGCGGCGGCGGCGCGCCATGGCGCAAAATGTGATCGGCGTTGTTCACGGCGGCGCTCCCCGGCGACAACCTCCAGCACACGGTCGGTCAGGTCTGGCGCCGGGACGCGCTCGGAGATCGCCCGCAAGCGAGTGACGACCGAGCGCAAGGCGGCGGCTTCCGGACCGCATAGCTCGTCAAGATGTGTGTTGATGTCCATGCCTTTCGCCTCCTGTCACCGCCGCTCCATGAACTCCCGCAATTTCTTCAGCGCGTTGAACATGCGCGACTTGACCGTCCCGACCGGCATGCCGAGTATTTCGGAAACTTCGGCATACGGCAACTCTTGATACACGCCTAATTCCACCACCTGGCGCAGCCCTTCCGGCAGCGACGCCAAGGCCTGGGCCAGGTCCAGCGCGCCAGCCACAGACTCGCAAACTGCTGTCGGCGCGGCCTGCGCTTCCGGCGGTTCGGCCGACAGATCCGCAATCAGGCGTTCGCGGCGTTTGCGCCGGCGCAGCTCGTCGATCCAAACCTGCCGCGCCAGCAGAAACAGGAATGTGGTGAACTTCGCCGAGGCCACATAGCGTTTACGGTAGCGGTAGAGGCGCAGGAACGTCTGCTGGACCAGATCCTCGCAATCATATTGAACGCCGGCGCGCGTGAAATAGTTCAGAATTTTTTTCTGGTGCCGACGCACCAGCTCGGCGAAAGCGTCATCGTCACCGTCGCGCGCTTTAAGCATCAAAGCGGCGTCGTCTCTGTCCGGCGGTTGTGGGCTGGCCGTCATTCGAAGAACTTGATCCGCCTGATCAGCGGCAGCATTTTTTGCGTTGTGAAGGAGCGTTCCGCTGCGTCCTTTTCATCGGACGGCTTGGGCTGCATGATCTCGAACATGCAGACCACGGCGATCAGGACAAAAGCCTTGATGCCGCCGATCACGCCGCCGACCACCGTGTCGAAAGGCTGTTTCAGCACCAGCCGGATGCCGTCCGCGAGCAGGCGGCTCACGAACAGCCAGATCGAGAAGCATGCCACCAGCATGATGATGAAGACGATCAGGCGGCTGGCCTGCTGGTTGGCGCCCAGAAGTCCGGCGGAAAAGACCGCGCGCGATACGGGCGTGAAGCCGAAGAACCCCGCCGCGGCCGCGGCCAGGACGCCGACCAGTCGTCCGATCTCGCCTGAGCAGCCGTTGCTGAAGCCCCGGAACACCATGAAGGCGGCGATGCCGAAGGTCAGCCAATCCACGACGCTTATGCTCTTGATGAACGTGATCACGATTAACCAGGCATTATAGTGCGGACAAAGCCCGCGACTTAATCAATGAACCACTGATGGACACGTATGGCACACGGGCGCATGCAGGCGCCGATGGCGTCAGCTTATTTCAACGGCAAGGACTTGACCCACTTCTCATAGGCCGGACGGCTCTTGTCGTCGGGCGGCAGCAGGGAAAGGTAGAACTCCCCGTAGGCGCGGGCTTCCTTCAGCCGGTTCTGGGCGTGCCGGACGCGTGCCGTCATTTCCGCGCTGAAGGGGGCGAACGGGCTGCGGGCGATCAAGCGGTCCAGCGCTTTTTCGGCTTCGTCGAGGCGGTTGATCTGAATGGCCATTTCGGCGGCCTGGCGGTGGCTGTCATTGTGTCCGGGGTTGATGTCGGCGGCTCGTTTAAAATACTCCAAGGCTTCGGCCCGCTGGCCTTGCAGCTTGCAGACCGTGGCAAGGCCCCAGGCCGCGTTGAATGCCAGCGGGTCGGCGGTCAAGGCGTCGCGGTAGGCTTTGGCGGCCCGCGCGTATTGTCGCGAGCTTTGCGCGTTGATGCCCTCGTGCAGCAGGCGGGCGGCGGCGGAGGGGTCGCGGCGCAAGGCGTCCAGCTTTTCCGCCTGTGTACGTTCGATGTTCAGCCGCAGGCGCTTGATGTTGTTCTCGGCCTTTTCGGCATAGCGGTTGTGCTTGTCCGCCAGGTGCCGGTAAAGCTCAAAATTGTCGAGGGCCTCCTCGCGGAGGTTGTAGGCGTCGCGGTAAAGGCTGGCTAGGTTATAGAAGGTCGGGGCGTACGTTCGGCAGGCTTTTTGCGCGCGCAGCAGGTGCAGGCGGGCCATGTCGTTGTTTTGCAGCTCGGCCTCGGAAAGAGCCAGTCCGTTCAGCGCGCAGGCAACGGCCTCGTCGCTGGAGAGCTTGGCGGCCAGCGCCTGATCGAACAGCGTTTTGGCCTTCGGGATGTCTTTCTTGTGATAGGCGATCTGCCCCAGCCCGGCCAGCGCCTCGCCGTAAGCTGGCTTGAGTTCCAGCGCGGCGCGGAAGGCGGTCTCGGCGGGTTCCATCTCGCCTTTGGCCAGGTGCGCGGAGCCCAGGTGATAATAGAGGTCGGCGGAGTCGCTGATGCGCCGCGCGGCGCGCGTCAGCCGGGTGATGGCCGCGGAATAGTCCTTTTCTTCAAAGGCCGCCATGCCCTGACGCAGGGCGGCGCGGCCGGAATCTGATCCGCAGCCGCAGACCAGGGCCAGCGGCGCCCAGAGCAAATGCAGAAAAAAATTGCGCATCATAAAAACACACCTCGTTTATCAATCTGCCGGCTTCAGCGCGGGCATGTTGAGGGCCAGTCATTTAACATCCATATTACCTAAGAAGAGGGTGTGCCGCAATCACTGAAAGAACTTAGGTGTCGCGCTGTTAAAAAAGCGGCTTCAATCAAAGGGCAAGGTCCAACTGCCCGCAGACCACCACCTTGCGCCCGTTGTTGAGGCCGGGGTCGGAGGTGTCGTACACGCAGAACTTGACGCCGGGGAATTCCCGCGCCAGCTCGTCCTTGACAAATTGTTCTACTGCCGTCACGTTGCCGGGGTCGTCGTCCGAAAAGCCCACGCTGACCGGAGTGCGCCAGACGCCGTCGCCGGACCTGGAGACCGTTTTGATGACATGCTCGACAAAATCGCGCACCGCGAACTGCTTGGCCGTCTCGGCGGCGTCGCCCGCGGCCACGCCGGCCAGCCGTTTTTTGAAGGAGGGGTTGGTGACGGCGTGGTAACGGTTTAACGAGAGGTAGTACTCCAGTTCCTCTTCGTCGGTCCCGAAGTCCGTCAGACGGTCGAAACATGCCCGGTAACCGCGCAGGTTCGCCAGCATCTCCTCCTTTTCGCCGGGCGTGAGCGCCATGTCGATGAAAAGACGCACGGCTTTTTTCAGCGACTCCGGCTCGTGGCCGCGGGCGGTGACGATCGCGAAGAGGCGGCCCTCGGCCAAAGTTTCCCGCAAGGTGTCGAAACTGGGCCCGGGCGATGTGGCGCCGGACAGGACTTTTTCCAGAGCCTCGCGCGCGTCGCGCAGGAAGCGGCTCTCGCTTTCGTTGGCGTAGTCCTGGAAATCGGAAAAAGCCTTGTCCCAGTCGCCGCCGGGCGGGCGGTAATTGTCTTTGTCGTTCCGCACCACGGCGAAGGCCGCCGTCGAGACGCTGTGCGGCGCCCAAGTGTTGTCCGGCATGCGTTTTTCCAGATGGATGCGCGTGGGCATGTGCAGGATGTTGTCGTCCCAGTCGAAAATGTAATATTTGAAATCCCTTTCGGCGACCCGGTAATTCACTTTTTTTGTATGACTGCGCATAAGAAAAATACCGCGGGCGGCGCCCGCAAATAAAGGTGCAAGGGTTCGGGGTTCAGGGTTCAGTGGGGGGAGACTGTTGTTTATTAGCCTTGTCTATCAACAAATTAATAAGGTAAGCTGATGACCTGTGATTGTCAAACAGAACCGTCGTTAGAACCATGAGCAGAAACGTGTTAGTGACCGGCGCGGCCGTGCGCCTGGGACGAGAGATCGCGCTCTGCCTGGCGCGGGCGGGGTGGGGGGTGGTGATCCACGCCCGCCGGTCCTCCGCCGCCGAGGAGCTGTGCCGCGCACTGCTGGACGAAGGCCGCGCGGCTTGGACTGTCGGCGGCGATCTGGCGGTGCCGGACGGCCCGGACGCGGTCTGGCAGCGGGCGCTGGAGGCGGCCGGGCGGCTGGACGCCCTTGTCAACAACGCCGCGGTTTTTGAAAAGCAGCCGCTTCTGTCGGCGGCGAGCGCGGATTTCGAGCGCGTGTGGCGGGTCAACGCGCTGGCGCCGATCCGCCTGGCCGCGCTTCTGGCCTGGCATCTCGGGGAACGTGGTGCGGCCGGTGCCGTTGTGAACATGCTTGACCAACGGATCACCCGCGCGGAGGCCGGGGCCATGCCGTACCTGCTCTCCAAAAAATGCCTGGAGGCTTTCACGCTCTCCGCCGCGCTGGAGCTGGGCGGGCGGGCGCGGGTGAACGCGGTCGCGCCCGGCGCGGTGCTGCGCCCGGCCGGGCCGGAGGGGTCTGAGCCTGCGGGCTTTTTCCCGACCGGGGCGTGCCCGTCGTGCGCGCATGTGGCCGAGGCGGTGAGGTACCTGCTGGAGGCGGAGGGCGTCACCGGCCAGATCCTGTATGTGGACGGCGGCCAGCACCTGCTGTGAGCCTTGCGGAAGAGAGCACTTGAGAGAACAACACGACGGCACGTTGAAACAAAACATGCGGGAGCCGAATGACGCGGCCTTTTCAACAGCGGATTTCAGGGATTACGAGTTATGAAAAAACGAGGCATGATTACGGCGATGGTGACAGCCGGGCTCGCCGCGTCGGCGGCGGTTTGCGAGAAGACGCCGGTCGGCGTCAAGTTGGACGTATTCGGCACGAACGTCTGGGAACTCGTCGTCGATAATCCCGAGGGGCGCCCCTACGTGCATCCGCTCTCGCTAGCGGACGGCACAGTCGCGACCGACCTGCGGCCCGACGACCACATCTGGCACCTCGGACTCTGGTTCTCGTTGAAGTTCGTAAACGGCATCAACTTCTGGGAGCCAGCCGTGAAGGGCGGATGCGAGCCGGAAGGCAAAACCACGGTGACGGACTGGAAGGCGAAGACGGACGGCGCCGCGGCCACGGTGCTGATCTCGCTTGAATACGCCCCCCGCGCGAACGCCGGCGACGTGCTACTGACGGAAAAGCGCGAGATGGAGTTCTCGGCGCCTGACGCGAACGGCGGGTATTCAATACGCTTCAAGCACCACTTGACCGCGAAGAAGGACATCGTGCTCGGACGTTCCGAGCCCAAGAGAAATTCCGAAGGCGAAATGCGCGGCGGCTACGCCGGCCTCACCCTGCGCCTGCGCAAGGAGGTCGCCGATCTCGCCGTGGCGGACAACTTACATGAAGGCACCGCCACGCTAGGGATGGGCAAGTCCGGCGGCATACGCATTTCCCAGCTCAAGGCGCCGCCGTGCGCGCGCATCTACCAATGGGCGGACAGGCGTTTCACCAACCCGTCGTTCTGCTACCACACCGATCTCCCGCTCAAGGCAGGCGAGACGCTCGAACTCGAATATCTCGTCACCGTGCTGGGGCGTCCCGAGAGCTGGAAGAAGGGCCAGAAACAGTTGTCGCGCTAAGAGCGCGCGAAGGGCGCGAAGGCGGCCAGGCGGGGCGAACTAAAGCGCTGCACAGTTTCTGAAGCCAGACGCTAACCCGTATTGGAAAACATCAGCTAGGCGGGAGCGTTGTTTGTCAGTCAGATTTTCTCGTTCCTCAGAAAGCAGGGCTTGTCTTTATTTGACGCAGCGGGATCTAAAATCAATATGTAAGAAGAAGTCGGTCGTGAACCACCTCATCTTCCAGGGATTGGCCTTCTTTTTGGAAACGGCGCAGCATACTTCTGCCGCAATCTAAAAAAACCTCACGCTCAAAAATGCCTTCCGGGATTTCAAGTTCACAATCTACTCGTCCTGATTTCTTCTTGCCATCAATGCTGAGGGCAACACGTACCCCGCGGTTCTTACAATCTGCGATAGCTCGCATGAGACGTTGAAGGTAAAAATCCTGACCGCGATAAAGGATCGATTGGCTGCACACATAAGGCGGATCGCAGTAAACAAGATCTTTCTCTTGCGCCTGAGACATGGCATCCGCAAAATCCATCATTAGGAATTGTGTGCCGGAAGTCCTTCGACGCCAGATGTCAACCCTCTGGGCAAATGAACCCGGCGAGATGGGTTCATGGATGCCGCAAGGAGTGGAGATGCCCCCGTCGCTTTTACGAAAGCGCACGACGCCTCCATAACAACTCCTGCAAATGAACAACAGGTCGGGACCATTCGGGCGCTTGTTAAAGCTTGCCTTAATTTGCTCGTACCCTTCGGGCTTACCGATCTTCTTGAAAACCGTGTACCGTACTCTATACCAGTCTACCAATTGATCCGGTGAAGCGTGGAGGCATTGCCAAATTTCCATCAGGGGGGCGCAGATGTCAGAAGCGACGGCCCGGGAAGGCTGAAGTGCGGCAAGGACCGCTCCGCTACCGAGAAAAGGTTCACGGTAAACACGTATGTCCGCAGGAAAAAATGAAGCTATCCGATGAGCGAACCGTTGCTTGTTGCCAATCCACTTTAGAAGTTGTGTCCGGAACGGGGAGATGTACTGGAACTCCGTGCCGTAAAACATGTCCAATGTATCTTCCTTTACCTTCATGACAATCATAATATCCCGATTTGGGATTATGTCAATCATATCCTATATTGGAATACATGAAACACGACAGATACGCAGCGAACGAGGAGTACTTGCGAATGTTGTTGCGCCGCAAACGTGAATGTGCCGGACTGACACAAGCGGCACTGGCATCTGCTTTGAAAAAGACACAATCATTCGTGAGTAAATACGAATCAGGAGAGAGGCTGCTTTCATTCGTTGAGACGATTGATGTCTGCCATTCGCTGGGGTTGGATCCGTCGTCGCTACTGTTGGAGTACCTCCCTAATCATGAAACCTAACGAACGATTCATTGGCCTTCCACCTCGGTTTTGGGCTCTGGTCCGTCTTGTAGGCCAGGAATGCGGCTATGCGCACGGTGGAGAGATCGGCGTTCCTGACAGAAATAAAGTGTCGGGGGTGTTGACGGCGATGGGTCTTAGCTCATCTGTGCTCGATTGTGTTTTGAGAGATGAGCAGAGCGTTTGGGCTTTTCTGCATGCTTACCTCTCGTGCCGACGCGATATGTTGCATCGGCAGGTAGAGCCTAATCTGATGGATGCGAGTCAGGCTAAAAAAGAGTATATGCGGCTCAAGCGTGAGCTGAAACCCAGATGTCCGCTCCCAATGAACAAACAGAGTGGGTTAAAGAAAGCGCCGGCCTTCCTGACGGGAATGGTCAACATGTTGATTGAAGCGAATGCCGCAGGTAACGTGTGCGACTATGACCCGCGGTCGCTAACGACGGTCTCGTCCGACAATGCTCTTTTACGCACTTTTGCTCGGCGTTTGGACGGGGCCTTCCCGTCAGTGCTAAATCCGGTTGCAGTATGGGAAATCAAAGAATATTACTACACAACGACCTTTGGCAGCCGGGTCGCGGACGGCGTTTATGAAACCTTGCTAGACGGCATGGAAATCAAAGAGCTGGCTGACTCCGAGAAAATAGACATTCGTCACTACTTAATGATTGATGCCCGATACACATGGTGGGATTGTGGGAAGTCATATCTATGTCGGTTGATCGATATGTTGCACATGGGTTATGTTGATGAGGTGCTGGTGGGGCGCGAGGTGCTCTCGCGTCTGCCGGATCTTGTCAAGGAATGGGTCAAGATCGGGTTGGCTTGAGGGCAGCGGGCAAAAATTGTACGCAACTGTTCTGTAACCGGGGTCTTTAGGAGAAGCATGAAAAAAATGAATAGATGGTTGGCGGTGCCGTGCCTGTTGGCGCTGGCGGGGTGTTCGACGGTCAGCGGCGTGCGGACGGCGGGAGAGATACCTTGCTTATACCGCTTCAAAATGCTCTCGCGCCTCGAAGACCAGGCGCGCGTCGAGTCGGCGATCCGGTCAGTGGCGGTCGGCAAGTTCGACAAGTCCGGCACGCCCGCTTATCCGGAGTACCGTTTCAGAGTGGCTAAGATGGCCGATCTCGACAAACTGCATCCGGCCCTGATCTGCCGTTATAACAACGCATGGCTGAAGCTCGGCCCGCAGCAGGTGCTCAACCTGCGCGCGGCAGGCGTGGAGGCGACCTTCGACTCCACGGATGTCACGGCCGCGGCCAAGACCGTCATCACCTTCAACGTGAAGCCGGGCTCGCGGCTGTATTACAAGCATCCCGGCGGAGAGGAGACCGACATAACCGCGCGCGTTGACAAAAACGGCAAGGCGTCGTTCCCGGTCGCGGTCAAAGAAGGGCAGAAGTACATTCATGCAAGAGCGGTCAAGGATAACGTGACCCGGCATATCCGCGTCAACATCTTCACCAACGAGATCGGCGACATTCCCGGAAGGAGCTATTGACCGAAATCTCGCAAACCGCGCCGTCATGTTTTGCGTTTGTTGCCTCTGTTTGTTAGAATCAGCGGCATGGAAACGGGGGAAAGTCCTTTTTGTCGGGAAACAGGACTTTTATCATGAAACGGGGCATCCGAAATTTTCTGATTATCCTGTCTGCCTGCATTGTGCCCGCGCTTAACCTGCATGCGGTCTGGCATGTGCGGGACGCTGCTTTCCGCAGGGAGCTTAAGGTCGAGGGCGAGGGCGGATCGCCTGTCTGCGTGACCACGACCGTGTGCATGGACGGCCGTTTCAGCGGGTTCACTATTTTTGACGGCAAAGACAAACCCCGTCCGTTTCATCTGCTCAACCGCACCGGCAGTCAGGCCAGCATATATTTTGAAGGAGTGCCCGGAGAGGCCCTTTATCTTTACCCTTCGGACAAGATCGCTCTGCCTGAACAGGGCGGGCCGTTTCCGCTCACGGGAATGCGGCAGGAGGCGCGAAGCTATGACGGCAGCGAGGTGAAATCCTCCGCGCAGTTCAATGAACTCTGGAAGAAATCAACTTTTCAGGGGGCTGGTTTTGTTGGCCGGGTTTACTCAGCCTACAACCCATTTGGGCCAGATGCGGGAGCGCTTCATCGTTATGATGGCACGCTGTTGATAAGCAAACCGGGAACGACCATATTCTGCACCGTCTCTACGGACGCGTCATTCATGTTCATCAACGACAATGAAATTGTGTCGTGGCCTGGGAAACATGGCGTAAGAGAGGGACTGGACGGAAGCAAACGAGGCAGTTTGTCACTGCCGGCCGGTCCCTGTCGTTTCACATACCTGCATGCGAACGGCGGCGACACGTCATACGCGATTGCCGCCATGGTGCTGCCGGGTGAAAAGCAGCACTTTATCATCACGCCGGAGATGTTCACGCAGGCAGCCTACGCTTACGTGGGGTCATTGAAAAACCGCGATGGCAGAAAGCAGGCGGATTTCATATGGGAAAACAGCTATATGGTTACGATCCGTGACCATGTGCTGCATGAGCTGGGTTTTGAAGCGGCGGAGATTGAGGATAAGAACGCGGTGTATGAGTGGGAGTTTGCAGATGGAGCCCGCCGAAAGGGCCGGAAGGTCCGGCACCTTGTGTTCCGGCGGGGGGATTTCCCGGTCAAGCTTACCGTCAGCAGCGGCAATGATAAAATGCTTTGCAATCAGATTGTTAATGTGGTGCCGCGTTATGGGCAAAGCGAGCAGGATGACAAACGGGCGCTTGCCATGATAGGTCAGGCTGTTCTTCAGGAAAGGGAGACGGCTGTGCAGCCGGAAGGATATGCCCTGATATCACGCGGCTGGTTCTTTTTCCTTCGCGAACCGGAGGCGGCCGCTTTTGCCACCAGGGTACTGGCGGCGGTTGACCGCATTCCCGAAAAGCATTTGAATGAGGTGCTGATCGAACTGGCGCTGGGCGTGCAACAGGCGGGTGAGCAGTATGAGTTGGCGGAAAAATGTTTCATGCAGATCATTGAAAAGGTCAAAGATCCCAAGGCGCGGGCCTTTGCCGCTCTGCATTGCAGCGGGATGCTGAATCTCTGTCTGAACCGCCCGGAAGACGCCCGGAAGATGCAGTCCTCGATAAAACGCGATGATCTCGAACCTGGTTACCAGCGCCTGCTGGATATTTATCTGGCGGACACAGCGCTGGTAATGGATGATTTCGCCACCGCCGAGAAGATGTACCGGGGCATACCGCGCCCGCTATCCCCCGTGACTGACGGCGCGCTCAACAGGGATGTGCTTTTTGAATACAACAGCCGTTTTTTCCGTCTCCAGAATTTGTTGGGCCAGAAGTTATATCGCGAGAGCCTTGAAGCCGTGGATTTGATAGAATGGGATATGCCGGAGGAGCGCGCGTCGCCGCGCATGAACCTTTTGAAGGTGCAGGCGCTCGTCGGCAACGATCAGCCGAGGAAGGCGGTTGTATGCCTGCAGCGCGCTCTGCTGGCCGAGGTTGATGACACCTACACGCCGAAGCTGAGGCTGGAGCTTGCGCGCCTTTACGTGAATATGAACCGTTTCGCACAGGCGCAGCATCAGATAAATATCCTGCGGAAGGAAAGTCCATGGAGCCAGGAGGAACTGGAAGCGCGTAAGCTTCTGAAAACCATGGAAGGAAAAATGAGGAATTTGTAGGCCGGTTTTTCGCCGGAGCTGCAGAAGGGCCTCAACAGCGAAGCCAAGAGACGGTTTAACGGAATGCAACAAGGAGAATTCAAAATGAAACGCAAATTGGCGATGATCGCGATCGCAGCATTAGCGTTGTCGGTCGCGCATGCGGGCGAGGATGACTTCCTGCGTCCGGTAGGGTTGCCGCCCAAAGCCAAGCCCCAGATGCGACAGGGAGGGGAGGCTCTGCCGCCGCTGCCGCTGCCGGCTACCCCCTTGCGGCGTTCGGAAAAGAAACGCCCGCCGAGCCCTTCAACACTGATCGGCAAGGTTATATGGGGTTCCTATCTTGACTACAAGTGGGAGGACGGGAATGTGACGCGTGTCTATGACTGGAACATGGTTCCGGCGGACTGTCAGTCGCTGCTGCGTTCAGCTTATAATCATCTGCACATGGACTATAAAGTGCAGTCGACTGCGCTTGACGGGTTTGACGCGACTCCGGCCGAGATCCCGGTCCTGTATTTTTCCGGCGGACGCTCTCTCAAGCTGAGCGAGGCCAACTGCGAGGCCCTGCGCAAGTACATGCTTTCCGGCGGGATGGTGTGGTTCGACTCTGTTGTGGGGTCGCCCTATTTCTACAAGTCCGCCCTGACAGAGCTCGGGCGCATCCTGCCGGAGGTGCAGATACGCCGCCTGCCGGAGGATCACCCCGTCTTTCATATGGTGGGCGACACAGTCAAACTGAAAACCAAGTCCAAGGAAGAACAAATGCCGGTGCTGGATGCGGTCTATATCGGTTCACGTGTCGCCGCTGTGGTTTCCGCTTACGGCATGGGCGCGGGCTGGGACAACACGCGGCCGGAACTGGTAAAGATGGCGGAATACTATGACGCCGCTTCCGCAACCCGGCTGGGGCTTAATCTCGTCGCCTATGCCATGGGCTATTTCCGGGTGGGGCAGTCGCATGCCCGCGCACAGGTTTACCGTCCTGAGGATGCCGCCGACAACAGCGATCCGGTCGTGTTTGCCCAGATCCGCACCCGGGGTGTATGGAACACCGAACCGGGCGGTGCCAACAACCTCTTGCGGTTCATGAAACGCAATCTGAGTGTAAAAGCCAACTATATGGTGCGCACGGTCAGACTTGACCAGGATCCGCTTGCGGACTACAGTTTTCTGTATCTCTCGGGGATAAGTGATTTCCAGTTGGACGATGCCGAGCGCACTGCCCTGCGCAAGTATCTGGAGGGCGGCGGTTATCTGATCATCGACAACTCCCTGGG
>CAYRZP010000043.1:0-2520 GCA_964428885.1 uncultured Lentisphaeraceae bacterium | reverse complement strand
CCCTGCGCAAGTATCTGGAGGGCGGCGGTTATCTGATCATCGACAACTCCCTGGGGCTTTCAGAATTCGGCAAGGCGGTCTACCGCGAGATCGCCGCGATTTTTGCCGGCAGCAGTTTTGCAAAAGTGCCTTCGGACCACCCCTTGTTCAAAGAGGGTCCATTTAAGATGGAAAGAACCAACTTCACCATGGCTGCCCGGTCAAAATATCCGTCTTTAGCATCGCCCGTTATCGAGAGCATCAAGATCGATGGCGCGGACCGCGTTTTCTACAGTCCTTTCGACATGGCCGCAGGATGGCAGGGAGACGATCATCCGCTCTCCTACGGATACGCTCCTGGGGATTCCCTCCAGCTTGGCGCGAATATGCTGACGTACTGTCTGACGCATTGATTTACCTAAGGCCGGATAGCAGGATTGACCTAACGAAAAAAACAAGAACATTGCGTATGATGGCATTAAACACGAAAAGGACCGGGAATGAACGAGCAAATGTTGGATAATCTGAAAAAGATCGCCACGGCGTACGGGTCGATAAAAGCCGAGCTGGCCAATGTGATTGTAGGACAAGACGAAGTGATCGATCAGGTGCTGATCGCGATTCTCTCGCGCGGTCACTGCCTGCTGCTCGGTGTGCCCGGCCTTGCCAAAACCTTGCTGGTCCGCTCTCTGGGGGAAGTGTTGGATCTTGGCTTCAACCGGGTGCAGTTCACGCCGGACCTGATGCCGTCGGATATTACCGGCACGGAGATTCTGGATGAAGAACAGGGAAGCGGTCACCGCACTCTCCGCTTTGTCAAGGGGCCGGTATTCACAAATCTTTTGCTGGCGGATGAAATCAACCGCACCCCGCCTAAGACCCAGGCGGCACTGCTGGAGGCAATGCAGGAGAATGTAGTGACCACAAGCGGCAGATATTTTGATCTGCCTCAACCTTTCTTTGTCTTGGCGACCCAGAATCCTATTGAACAGGAGGGCACCTATCCGCTGCCGGAGGCGCAGCTCGACCGTTTTATGTTTCTTGTCCGCATGGACTACCCGAAACGTGATGAGGAGATTCAGGTTCTCCGTCAGACAACCGCCAATCGTGAAGTCAAGCTTAAGAAGCTCCTGAACGGGCCGGAGATCCTTGAGTTGCAGCGTTGTGTCCGCAATATCCCGGTGAGTGAACATGTGCTGGGTTACTGTGTTGACCTGGTGCGCATGACGCGTCCGGAAGAGAAGGGCTCTCCCGCTTTTATCAAGGACAACCTGACCTTCGGCGCGGGCCCCCGCGCCGGACAGTATCTGGTTCTGGCCGCTAAAGCCCGCGCCGCGCTGGACGGGCGCATAAACGTTAGCTGCGCTGACGTGAGGCGCAATGCCCAGGCCGTTCTTTCTCATCGCATCGCCTGTAATTTCCATGCCGCCGGCGAGGGAATTGACGCCACGCGGATTGTTGACAAGCTGATTGACTGTGTCCCCGAACCGGACAGCGACGGCGGCATCGCCGCCGGTGTTTAGGATGCGGGCGTTTAGGGCCGCCGGGATTCGGGGCCACCTAGAAACCTGAGTTATGCAGAAAAGTTTATGGCGGTAAATCTGACCAGAAAAACCGGACATGCAACCGCGTATCTGACACCGCGCACGCTCGATGCTCTCAGGAATATCGAGATGGTCGCGCGCTCCATGGTCGAAGGGTCACTGACCGGCTTGCACCGGTCACCTTATCACGGGTTTTCATCGGAGTTTTCCGAATACCGCAAGTATTGTCCCGGCGACGCTGTCAAGACTGTGGACTGGCAGGCCTATGCCCGGACCGACCGTTATTATGTTAAACAGTTCGAGGATGAGACCAACACCCGAACCTATATTGTGCTGGACAAATCCGGTTCCATGGGGTTCGGCGCACCCAAGAGCCACAAGTTCAACTATGCCTGTTATCTGGCTGCCGCTTTTATCTACCTGATGCACCGTCAGAAAGATGCCGTCGGGCTCTTCACATATGCCGACACAATCCAGGATTACTTCCCCGCACAATGTTCCCGCCTGCACATGCTGAGCCTGTTGGCGCATCTAGAGAGCCTGAGTCCCGGTGGACAATCCGACGCCGCCCCCTGCTTTCACCGGATTGCCGAGGAGGTCAAGCGTCGGTCCATCGTACTCATCTTTTCAGATTTCTTTGACCCCGATCCCGAGTTTCTGAAAAGCCTGCGTCATTTTCAGCATAAAAACTGTGAAGTCATACTTTTTCAGGTGATTGATCCGATGGAAACGGATTTTCCTTTCCGCGGGCTGATCGAATTCCGCGACATGGAAACAGGAGAGTTTCTGGAGGTTGAGAGCGAGGACTGCCGCGCATCATACCTTGAGGAATTGAATGGCGCTATCGCCCGCATGAAGCAGCTCTGCGGCCGCATGAGGATGACCTTTGAAACACTTAACACAGGAACCGCTTTTGATCATGCCCTCCTCGCCTACTTCCATAAACGCGAGAAAATGTTTTGACCGGGGCGTTGCCCCTGCCGGTGTTTGGGAGTTT
>CAYRZP010000042.1:0-16455 GCA_964428885.1 uncultured Lentisphaeraceae bacterium | reverse complement strand
CCGGACGTATTATACACGAACGGCAGTGAGATTCCAGCGCGAATTAAATCCGTGGCCGCCTCGCTGATCTGCGGCAGCCATGGGGTGGGGGACACGAGGTTCCAGTTGTGGCAGCCCTGTTCGGCGAGGGACCTGAAGACATCCCGCAGGGACGGCACGGTCAGGTCTTCGCCCAGGCCGGTTTGGCTCCAGGGGTGGTTCTGGCAGTAGACGCAGCGCATCGTGCAGTGCGAAAAGAAGACGGTGCCAGACCCGCGTTCGCCGCTGACAGGCGGCTCTTCGCCGAAGTGCGGGCCGTAGCGGAACACGCGCGGCAGCGGGCCCGCACCGCAATACCCGGTCTGGCCCGCGAGGCGGTTGACGCCGCACGCGCGCGGGCAGAGGCGGCAGGAACGGAGGTCGGAATTCATAGGATTAACTTTCAACGCTCAACGTTCAACGTTCAACTCTCAAGTAGGCCACCGTGGGATTTGGCAGTCATTCGCAGATCTCCCCACTTGAACGTTGAGTGTTGAGAGTTGAACGTTGAGCGTTCCTTCCCTCCCCACTTGAACGTTGAACGTTGAGAGTTCATTTCTCTCCTGTCGCATAAGGCTCGCCGTCTTCCCGGCAGCCGTTCGCGCGTGCGGTGCGGATACTGGCGGCGAAGATGCGGACGAGTTCATCGGTCTCGTCCAGTGCCACATCCAATGCGGCGGTGTCGGTCAGCAGCGGCACGCGCCGGATCAGCTTGAGCCAGCGGCGCGACTCGCGCAACTCTTTGTGGCAGATTCCCAACTTGTGGATGAAATCTCCGCGAGACTCCGCGCCTTCCGCCTCTCCGTGGTTGGGCAACGGAGAGGTGCCGGAGCGGAGCAGTTGACCGGCGATGTGGTTGCCCGCTCTTGTATTCGGCAGTTTCTCGACCAGCCGCACGATCTGCGCCGCATACTCCAAGAGCCGCTCTTCCAAGTCGAATGTTCGGTCAGGCATAAGCAATCCAATCCTTAATAACTTTCAACGCTCAACGTTCAACGTTCAACTCTCAAGTAGGCCCCGTGGGATTTGGCAGTCATTCGCAGATCTCCCCACTTGAACGTTGAGTGTTGAGAGTTGAACGTTGAGCGTTCATTCCCTCCCCACTTGAACGTTGAGCGTTGAGCGTTGAACGTTGAGCGTTCTTTCCTTCATCCAGCCGCCAGGGGCTGACCGTCACGCCTCGCGCTTTCAGGATAGGGGCGGCGATCTTTTGCAGTTCAACCACAATGCGCACCTTCTCCGGATAAGGCAAATCGGCCAACCGGCGGCGGTGCGCCTCTTTGCCGCCGGTAAGCGCATGCTTCGCGCTCATGTCTGCGTCCATGATTTCCACCTTTCGAGCAAGGCATGACGCTCCAGAATGTCCGTCAGGCGGGCACTGTCGATTTTCCCGCTTTCCATGAACAGGGGCACACGCATGCGGTCCTTCGCGCGCCCGGTGGAGACCGCGATGGCCAACAGGTGTTCCGCGCCCAACACCCATGTCGGCACTCCGTCGTAGTCAATCTGGACGGCATGCCGCATCGCCTCGTCCAACAGCCCCGGAGACGTGGGCAAAAACTGCACGGGGGTCCCCCCGATCATCACGCACTCGCCCGTTGTCTCTGTATAGCCGCGCTCGCGAAGGTATGCATAGACAGGAGACAGTGAAACGAGCAGCGCATCATTTCCGCCAAACACGACAAAGACGTCCAGATCAAACGTGGTGAACGGCTCGGTATAGAACGCGGCTCCCATAGCGCCGCCGATCGCGTACCTCCGGATAACCCCGGCAGCCACCATGTCGTTAAGGACGGCTATCGCCTGTTTCATGCTCCGTCTCCCATTGGTTCAATATCACGGGCTCACCGCCCGGTAAAAGCGCATTGGGACCGTGTTGGTGTCCGAAACCTCCGTGACCGCGCCGGTGGCGGAAAAAGTCCCGAGGCTCGTCCACGCCGCGTTCGTCAGGCTGTCGCGGCACTCCAGACGGAAGGAGGAGAGGTTCGTCACCGCGATCCGGAAACGGATGACGTTCGTCCCGTTGGGCAAAGCGAGAGCTGCTGCACCAACACCTAAAAGTGTCAATGAGGACGGCTCAGGTACAGTATACCAACCAGAGATATCACCTGCAGAACGTGTTCCAACACCAGTTTGGAATCCTTGAGAATTTGTAACTCTAACATCATTAATATATTCTCCAGATTCAGGCACAAAATCACCATCAGGATCATAAGTTCCATAACTGCCGTTACCATTAAGATCAATAAAAGCACTCCAATAACCATTACCTGTGCTACCTTCAGTTTGATTTACAGTTTGCCCAGTTGTTAATCCAGAAAAATAAGTACTATTTCCATTTAACCATCCTGATGCAGTTGTTCCAGAACCATTCAAACCGCCGACAATAGCAGAACCACCCCCTTCATAAAGAGCTGTATAAACTAAACTGAACATAGGATTACTAGCTAAAATATTTCCATTCTGATCTCTAAAAGTTATAGAATTTGCAACATAATTAGCAGACGCCCCGCCCAATTCCGGATAATTTCCAGCATGAAGAAAATTACCTTGCCCAGAGGACTCCCAAGTTAAATTTTCAAAATTACCCCAAGTAAATGGTGCAGCTTTTGCTTCTTTAGCTCCAAACATAGCGCTCGCTCCAACCATTCCTGCCAGAGCAATCTTCTTTAATAATCCATTTGCCATAAAAAATACACTAAAATAGAGTTTATAAACTTTTCTATTTTGTAACTTGATGGCCCGTGTCCACAGGCGTGAGATGGCTGATCGGACAGGAACACATAACCTGTTCTTTATCAAGAGGTTTCCTTGCGTGATACGGCTCATGGCGTGTTTCCTTGGCGTGTCCCGGCTTGCGTTTCCGGGCGTGATACGGCTGCGGGTCTCGGCGTGTCTGTACGGGCGGACGTCCCGGACGCCCGAAACCGTCCGGCGTCCGGCGCGGTCCAGCGCTTGGGCTGGCGGTGATGGGGGTGGCGGGCGTCGTCCTCATCAAGATAGCTGCTGCGGTGTTCGCGCACGCAGCAGTGGAAGTATTCCTCAAGAGCGGGATGTCGGTCGCGGTTGGTGGCGGCCAAGCGGCGCGCGTCGGCGGCCAGCCGGTTGAGGGGCGTGTTCTTCGCTTGATAGAGACCGGGGTTGCGGGAGAGGCGGAGTTGCGAGCAGCGCGGCCCCTGCTCGAAGGCGGCGGCGTCCAGATGTTCCGCGACCCAGCCCAAGTAACGCGTCAGTCCCTCACGTCGGCAGAAACGGAGTTTGGGCTGGTGCACCTGGAAGTTGTAGTTCAAACCCCGGTGGGTGAAAAGATGGGCGCGGACGATCGGCCTGTGCCCGGCGTTCATCTTGCGGATGGCGAGATACGGCGGGTTGAAGTCTGCAACCCATTTGGAGATGGCGCTTTTGGAGACGCGGATGCGGAGGTGGGCGGCGATGAAATGGAGTGCCTCGTCATAGGTGTAATCTTGACACACCAGCGCCAGCGCCCGGCGGATGACGTGCGGCGGCGTGCGGCAGGCGGTCGGGCTGTCGCCCGAGAAGCGCCGAAAGTAGGTCTTGCAACGGAACACCTGCTTAATGCCCGTTCGCGTTTTGCGAAGGCCGGAACGCACGGCGTTCTGCGCGCCGCAAAACGGACACGAAGCGGGACTTTTGGCAGACACGTTCATCGATGCGTCATACGATATGCGAAATGCTTACGTTTTTCAAGAGAAAGCCGGAATATGATAACTTTCAACGCTCAGATAAAAACCCGGTAAAACGTTCAACGCTCAACGCTCAACGTTCAACTCTCAAGTAGGCCCCGTGGGATTTGGCAGTCATTCGCAACTCTCCCCACTTGAACGTTGAGAGTTGAGAGTTGAGCGTTGAACGTTGAGCGTTCATTTCTCTCCTGTCGCATAAGGCTCGCCGTCTTCCCGGCAGCCGTTCGCGCGTGCGGTGCGGATACTGGCGGCGAAGATGCGGACGAGTTCATCGGTCTCGTCCAGTGCCACATCCAATGCGGCGGTGTCGGTCAGCAGCGGCACGCGCCGGATCAGCTTGAGCCAGCGGCGCGACTCGCGCAACTCTTTGTGGCAGATTCCCAACTTGTGGATGAAATCTCCGCGAGACTCCGCGCCTTCCGCCTCTCCGTGGTTGGGCAACGGAGAGGTGCCGGAGCGGAGCAGTTGACCGGCGATGTGGTTGCCCGCTCTTGTATTCGGCAGTTTCTCGACCAGCCGCACGATCTGCGCCGCATACTCCAAGAGCCGCTCTTCCAAGTCGAATGTTCGGTCAGGCATAAGCAATCCAATCCTTAATAACTTTCAACGCTCAACGTTCAACGTTCAACTCTCAAGTAGGCCCCGTGGGATTTGGCAGTCATTCGCAACTCTCCCCACTTGAACGTTGAGAGTTGAGAGTTGAGCGTTGAACGTTGAGCGTTCATTCTCTCCCCACTTGAACGTTGAGCGTTGAACGTTGAGCGTTCCTTCCCTCCCCACTTGAACGTTGAGCGTTGAGAGTTGAGCGTTCCTTCATCGGACGCGCCTCGGCGGTCCGGGACGTCCCGCCGTACCGAAGCGAAGAAAACCATATGTCATTCATTTTCATCGAGGTGTTTCAGTTTAGGCGAAATGTTTTCGTTTTTCAACAGGAACCCCGTCGAAAACGGGCCGTGGAATCAGGTTGCAAATCTGACGCAGAACACGGAAACTATTCCCCGCTGGTTTGGTTGTTGTTTCCATGCCTTTGTCTTGGGACAAGGAACCAACGCAAAGCGGCGCGTTTTCAATCTTTCTGCCCGACTATGGGGCTGCAGCAAACAAAGGAGATACATATTAGCAGGTGTTTGCCCATAATCATCGTGTCGCTTGCCGTTTGCTCGGCAGTCGGGGATACGCTTCCCGACGTTTTTCTGTTCGATCTCGGCGAAACGACGGTGACGACACTCGCGGAGCGGCAGCAGTTGATCGACAAAGCAACGCTGGTCGGCGCGACCGACGAGATGTTGCGGCGTTACGCGCCCGCAGGTGAAGTGCCGAATGCGATCAACGCTTTTCTGGTTCGCACAGGCGGAAAAAGGATGCTGGTGGACACGGGGTTTGGATTGAAACTGGACGACAACCTGAAGTCGGCCGGGGTGCGGGCGGACGAGATCGACGCGGTGCTCATCACGCACATGCACCGCGACCACATCGGAGGTCTGCTGCGCAACGGCGCGCCCGTCTTCACGAACGCCACATTGTATATTCCCCGTCAAGAGTTCGATTACTGGAAAGCGGCGGGTGCAGAAGCGCAGCTCATCGCGGACGCGTATGCCGGAAGCTTCCGCCTGTTTCGCCCGCAGGATCTGGAAGCTGGGCAACCCGCGCCGCTGCTGCGGAATATCGTCGCGTTTGCGGCCTGCGGCCACACGCCGGGGCACACGATTTATCTGGTGGAGGGCACAAAGAAGAAATTGCTGATCTGGGGCGACATCACACACGCCGCTCCGGTTCAGGTGCCGCATCCTGAGGTCGCGGTCACCTATGATGTCGATGCCGCCCAGGCTGTGGCTACGCGCAGGCGCGTCTTGGAATTCGCTGTCACAAACAAAATTTCGTATGTCGGCAGCATGCATCTCGCATATCCGGGCATCGGTTATCTGTATCAACAGCAGGGCACCAACACCTGTCACCTCATATCGGTCGATTACACATATACGAATGCGGCGAACGGGCGCGAAATGTATGTGCGCTCCGACGGCTACCGTACCGAGACAGAGAGGATCCGCGAGGGCGCCGCGAAAGGCAAAGTCCGGTATCTTAAGGAATCGGACCAGAGCGGCACATGGTGGCAGATCACGGAATACGCCTTTGATGAAAAGGGGACTCAGGTTAAATCCGTTAAAAACCTGTATTATCCGGGTTCGGAAAAACCGCAGGAGGCGGAGGAAAGCGTCAACTTCACGAACAGTTATCGACTCCATTACGTCAAAAAGACGGGCCGTGACGGCGTGACGCGTTACATGGTTTTCAATCCGCAGTCGCAGTTCGTCGCGACGGTTTCCGGCGATGGCAAACTGATCAAGGAGGAGAAACCGGGCAACGAGCGCTATTGGGCGCAGTTTTTGCAGGGCGAGACACCAGACGGGGCGCGCGCGCGCCTGCTCAAGGCGGAGCAGGCGCGGCAGGCTGCGGAGGATGCGCAGGACGCGGCGGCGGATAAAGCCATCGCGGCATCGGCGCCGATAGTGCGATTTAAGCTGCCGGCAGAAATTGAGTCGCTACTCCCGTCCGATCTCTACTCGTCGCTCCCGCCCGGCACGCTCAATTGGGTCGCCAGCATGCGCAAGGCGCATTTTGAATCCGAGCGCGCCTTGATGCTGCTGGGCAAGCGTTTTGAGTCATTCGTCACAAACAGGTTGGCCTTGGGTGGCGTGACCGTGGCCGTCACGGTTTTGGACACTGACGGCAAGCCGCTTCCAAACGTAGAGGTCACGTTGCGGCAGACCGCGACGTTCGGTTCATCGGCTTCGATTGAGCGAGAGCAGAGCATGGGGCACATCTCTGACAACTGGAAGCCTTTTGAGCGCACGGAACGGACGGGGGCAGACGGGCGGGCGGTGTTCAAAGATGGCATCGGCAGTTTCAACTACTTTTATCTGGCGCGCATGTTGTTTTATGAAGGCAAGATGCCGGAACCGAACCTTAGCGTCAACGTGTCCGCCGAGGGGTACGAACCGGTGACGCTGACAGCCCGCAATATCGACAGACGCACGTTGGCGTGCGCCAAACTCGCGGTGGAGGTTTTGGCGGTGGTCGCCGCTGACCCGTCGATCAAAATATTAGGTGGCAATGAAAAAGCGCGGCAGCCATGGTTGCCCGAACGATTGGCGAAATCATTTGCCGTCCCAGCGGAAAACCTGCACGAAGCCGTGGAAATCAAAGCAGTATTGAAACGGCGCTAAGCTGAAGGATCCGGACGGATCGGCGATCCGTACCTACCGGCACTGCGGTCGTCCATGCGCGGGAGGGGCAAGCGTCTGCTTGCCCGTGTGTGCGGCGATGTCCGGTGCGCACGGACGAGCAGACGCTCGTCCCTCCCAATAGCGTTGAGAGTTGGACGTTCTGCGTTCGGCGTTCTACAATTCAACCGGCAGCGCGTCGCCCTTGCCGAAGGGCGAGAGGTCGCGCAGTCTTCTGACGATGCGCGGCATGTGCTCCAGCACGTAATCGATGTCGGCCTCGGTGTTGTAGCGGCTGAGCGAGAAGCGCACCGAGCCGTGCACTGCGGTGAAGGGCACGCCCATTGCTCGGATCACGTGCGACGGCTCCAGCGAGCCGGCCGCGCAGGCGGAGCCGGTCGAGGCGCAGATGCCAAGGTCGCTGAGATGATAGAGGATCGCCTCGCCCTCGATGTACTCGAAGCTCATGTTCGAGGTGTTGGGCAGGCGCGCCGCGCGGTCGCCGTTGACGCTCGCGTCGGGGCATGCCGCCAGCAATCCGTTTTCCAGCTTGTCGCGCAGGCGGGTCAGGTGGCGCTGTTCCTCCGCCATGCCGCGCGCGGCCAGCTCGACAGCCCGCCCCAGGCCCACGATGTAGGGCACGTTCTCGGTGCCGCCGCGCCGGCCGTGCTCCTGGTGGCCGCCGAGCAAGAAGGTCTTGAGGCGCGTGCCGCGGCGCAGGTAGAAGACGCCCACGCCTTTGGGCGCGTGCAGCTTGTGGCCGGATATAGAAAGCATGTCAACCGGCAGCTTCTTGACGTCGACAGGTATTTTCCCGGCTACCTGCACCGCGTCCGTGTGAATGACGGCGCCGGCCTCCTTGGCCATCTCCGCGATTTTCTGCATAGGGAAGACCACGCCGGTCTCGTTGTTTGCCCACATGATGCTGACGATCGCCGGGGAGTTGCCTTTGAGCGCCTCGCGGTATGCGTCCAAGTCGAGCCGGCCATGGCGGTCGACCGGCAGCTCGGTCACGCGCATGCCCATGTCGCGCAGGCGCCGGCAGGGCCCGAGCACGGCGGGGTGCTCCACGCGCGAAGTTATGACGCTGGCCTGCGCGCCCAGAACTTCCGCGCTGCCGTGGATGGCCATGTTGTCGCTCTCGGTGCCGCAGCTCGTGAAAATTATCTCGGAAGGTTCGGCGTTGATGAAGGCGGCGACCTTCTCGCGGGCCTCCTGCAAGTGCCTGGCGACCTGTCCGCCAAAAGCGTGCATGCTGGAGGGGTTGCCGTAAAGGTCGGTCAGGAACGGCGTCATCGCTTCCAGCACCTCGGGCGCCACGCGGGTGGTGGCATTGTTGTCCAGATATATCGTTTGGTGCTCTGTCATGGTGAACGAGTATAACCCGCCACGGCCGGTTGTCAACGGCTTAACGGAGGGCGGTCTTGGCGGCTCGGAGGATAAAGGCTCATGCGGCCTTTTGAATGCCGCCCGCCATTCGTGATCATGGAATTGGGTTGCCGCTGTCGGGCGCGTTTGTTTATACTTGCGCGAAACCGTATCCGGAGGGGTGTCTGAGTGGTTTAAAGAACCGGTCTTGAAAACCGGCGAGCCGCAAGGTTCCGGGGGTTCGAATCCCTCCCCCTCCGCCATTTGCGATTTTGCTGTGCGGATCGTCTCAAAAGTTTAAAGCACGACGCCGGTTTTTTTGCGGCGGCGCGGCGATGGCGCCGGCGCAGTAATTGACTAACCGGTCTCCTGTGCTAAAATAGCAGACGTTTTGCCAAAAAGGAAGTTAAGTAAATGTCAAAGAAGTTAGAAACGAAGAGGTCGGCCGCTGCCTGCAGCGGCCGGGCGGCCAAGTGCAAGCATGTTTATTTTTTCGGCGCGGGACAGTCTGAGGGCGACGTGACGATGAAGCCGCTGCTGGGCGGCAAAGGCGCGAATCTGGCTGACATGGCGGGACTTGGGCTGCCGGTGCCGCCGGGGTTCACCATCACGACCGCGGCCTGCGCGAAGTTCTACGTGGTCGGCGAGAAGGCGCTGCACGCGCTGATCGCCGACGAGGTGGCCGCGGCGCTGCGCAAGCTTGAACAGGCGACGGGCAAGAGCTTCGGCCACGGCGATAACCCGCTGTTGGTTTCGGTGCGCTCCGGCGCGGCGGCATCGATGCCGGGCATGATGGACACGGTGCTGAACCTGGGGCTGAATCCCGCGACGGTGGGCGCGATGGTCGCCCGCACCGGCAACCCTCGTTTCGTGTGGGACTCATACCGGCGTTTCATCCAGATGTTCGGGAATGTGGTTTTGGGCGTGGAGCACCATTGCTTCGAGCACGAGCTGGACGCGGTCAAGCGCGCGCGGGGCTACAAGCTCGACACGGAGCTGACCGCTGACGACCTGAAAGAGGTGGTCTCACGTTACATGAAGATGGTCAAGAGTGTCAGGGGCTGTAATTTTCCGACGGACGCCATGACCCAGCTCAAGCTCGGCATCAACGCGGTTTTCGGGTCTTGGAACAACCCGCGCGCCATCAAATACCGCGAGATGAACGACATCCGCGGCCTGATCGGCACGGCGGTGAACGTGCAGGCCATGGTGTTCGGCAACTCCGGCGGCAACTCCGCCACTGGCGTGGCGTTCACGCGCGACCCGTCGACCGGCGACCACCGTTATTTTTATGGCGAGTACCTGATCAACGCGCAGGGCGAGGACGTGGTGGCGGGCATACGCACGCCGCAGCAGATCACGGTCAAGGGCTCACGCGAGTGGGCCAAGGCCCGCAACATTACTGAGGCCGTGCGCAAGGCGCAGTATCCGGCGCTGGAAGAGTCCATGCCGGCGGTCTTCAGGCAGCTTGACGCGATCCGCGCCAAGCTCGAACGGCATTACCGCGACATGCAGGATCTGGAGTTCACGATCGAGGACGGCAAGCTTTACATGCTGCAGACCCGCAACGGCAAGCGCACGGCGGCGGCGGCGGTTAAGATCGCCACGGATCTTGTTAAAGAAGGTGTGATCGACGAGAAGACGGCGGTGATGCGGGTCGAGCCTTCGCAGCTCGACCAGTTGCTGCACCCGGTTTTCGTGAAGAGCGCCGAAGCTAAGGCCAAGCGCGTCACGGTGGGGCTGCCCGCCTCGCCCGGGGCAGCCACAGGCCAGATCGTCTTCAACGCGGCCACGGCTGAGAAGTGGCAGGCGGCGGGCAAGCATGTGATCCTCTGCCGCGTCGAGACCAGTCCCGAGGATATCGGCGGCATGAACGCGGCGGCAGGCATCCTGACCGCGCGCGGCGGGATGACCTCGCATGCGGCGGTGGTGGCGCGCGGTATGGGCAAGTGTTGCGTTTCAGGCTGCGGCGAGCTGCACATCAGTTATGATAAGAAGACCATAACCTGCGGCAAGCTGGTGATGAAAGAGGGCGACTGGATCTCGCTGAACGGGTCGACCGGCGCGGTTTACGGCGGTCAGATCGAGACCGAGGACCCGAAGCTGACCGGCCCGTTCGCGATGATCATGGCGCTGGCCGACAAATACCGCAAGCTGGGCGTGCGGACCAACGCCGACACGCCGCGTGACACGGTCAAGGCTGTGACCTTCGGTGCAGAGGGCATCGGCCTGTGCCGTACCGAGCACATGTTTTTCGAGGGGCACCGCATCACCAGTTTCCGCCGCATGATCCTGGTGGCTGAGACGGTCAAGAGTTTGCGGGCGGCGATCGCGGCCTGCAACCAGCGGGAGGAGCGCGCGAAGCTGGAGAAGGAGCTGGCCGCACCGCTGAAGCAGTACAACCAGGCGCTGAAAGAGCTGTTGCCGCTGCAGCGAAATGATTTCATCGGCATGTTCAAGGCGTTGAAGGGCAGGCCCTGCACGGTGCGGCTGCTCGACCCGCCTTTGCATGAGTTCCTGCCGCAGGACGAGGCCGGGCAGGCCGAAATGGCGCGTCTGATGGGCATCAGCAAGCAGAAGATCAAGGATGTGGTGGAATCGCTGCACGAGGCCAACCCGATGCTGGGGCACCGCGGCTGCAGGCTTGGCATCAGCTACCCTGAAGTTACCGAGATGCAGGTGCGCGCGATCTGCGAGGCGGCGGCGTCTGTGAAAGGCTCCAAACCGGAGATCATGGTGCCGCTGGTGGGCAACGTCAAAGAGCTGGCTTCGCAGAAAGAGCTGATACGGAAGGTCGTGGCCGAGGTCGAAAAGTCCAAGAAGACCCGCTTGGCGATCAAGATCGGGACCATGATCGAGGTGCCGCGCGCCGCCGTCACCGCGGACCAGATCGCCGCGGAGGCGGATTTCTTCTCGTTCGGCACCAACGACCTGACGCAGATGACCTGCGCCTTCTCGCGCGATGACGCCGGCAAGTTTTTGGGCGAGTATGTCGCGCGGGGCTTTTACGAATACGACCCGTTCCAGGTGCTCGATATTGACGGCGTGGGCCGCATGGTTGAAATCGCGATCAAATACGGGCGCGGCGTCAAGCCGGACCTCAAGATCGGCGTTTGCGGCGAGCACGGCGGCGATCCCCGGACCGTGGCTTTCTGCCACAGGGTCGGTTTCGACTATGTGAGTTGTTCGCCTTACCGCGTGCCCATCGCCCGCTTGGCGGCGGCGCAGGCCGCGCTGAAGGGATAGCGCAATGCAGGAGCAGAGCGGATTAAGTATCCGGCCGGCCAGGCTGAAAGATGTGGAGCAGATTTTTGATCTGATCCGTCAGCACAAGGACGACCTGATCACGCGGTCGGTCGGCGACATCACCCAGAACATCGACAGGTTCATGGTGTGCGAAAGCGGCGGCCGCGTGGTCGGCTGCGCGGCCTGGAAGATTTTGCCGGAGATCGGCGAGCCTGAGAACGCCTCGGTGGAAATCCAGTCCGTGGCGGTCTCCGAAGGTTTCCGGCGCAAAAACATCGGCTCACTGATAGTCGCCGAAATACTGCAGAAAGTCAGGCTTTTCGAGCCCGCGCAGGCGGTTGTGCTGACTTTCGCCCCGGAGTTTTTCCGCTCGATCGGGTTCAGGGAGATTTCCAAGACACAGGTTATGCATAAGATTTACATGGGGTGCATCAACTGCACCAAGCACGCCAATCCCTTCACTTGTCCGGAAATCGCCATGTCCTTGGATCTTAGGAAGAAACAATAACGGGAGATGTATGAACAACCGATACGCCGCCATCAGCTCGATCGCCGCCGCGGCGGCGCGTTACGCGCCTGCCGACACAGGGGCGCTGAGCTCGATGCAGGAAAGCTTCGGCAGCCAGGTTTTCAACGATGCCGTGATGCGCCAGTCGTTGTCCGAGAAGGTTTACCGGAAAGTACGGCGCACGATCGACAACGGCGAGCGTCTGGACGTTTCCGTGGCCGGCGAGGTGGCGGAGGCGATGAAGAAGTGGGCGGTCAAGCACGGCGCCACGCATTACGCGCATGTCTTTTATCCGCTGACGGGCCTGACGGCGGAGAAGCATGACTCGTTCCTTGCGCCGGACGGCAAGGGCGGGGCGATCACCAAGTTCTCGGCCAAGCAGCTTGTCAGCGGCGAGGCCGACGGTTCGAGCCTGCCGTCGGGCGGTTTGCGAGCGACCTTTGAGGCCCGCGGCTACACGGCGTGGGATGTTACCAGTCCGGCCTACATTCTGGAGTGCGCAGGCGGACGCACGCTTTTCATCCCCTGCGCGTTCTGCGCGACCACCGGCGACGCGCTGGACAAGAAGACACCGCTGTTGCGCTCCATGCAGGCGCTGGACCGCCACGCGCGGCGGATCTTGCGGCTGCTCGGAGAGACGGACGAGAAGGTTGACGCAAACGCCGGTTGCGAGCAGGAGTATTTTCTGGTTGACCGCAGGCTGTTCCTGCTGCGGCCGGATCTGGTCAGCGCCGGGCGCACACTCTACGGCGCCAAGCCGCCCAAGGGGCAGGAGATGGAGGATCAGTATTACGGCGCGATCAACGAGCGTGTGCTGGCCTTCATGATCGAGTGCGAGGCCGAGCTTTACAAGCTGGGCGTCCCGGTCAAGACGCGCCACAACGAAGTGGCACCGGGCCAGTTTGAAGTCGCGCCGGTATACGAGCAGGCCAACATCGCTTCCGACCACCAGCAACTGATCATGTCGATCATGCAGCGCGCGGCGGCCAAGCACGGCTTTGTCTGCCTTTTGCACGAGAAGCCCTTCAAGGGCGTGAACGGTTCCGGCAAACACGTCAATTGGTCGCTGAACACCGCGCGCGCCAACATGCTCAACCCCGGCGACACGCCTGAGGAGAATGTCAGGTTCATGCTTTTCTGCGCGGCGGTGATCCGGGCGGTTTCGCTGCACGGCAGCCTTTTACGGGCATCGGTGGCGCACTCGGGCAACGATCACCGGCTGGGGGCTTGCGAGGCGCCGCCCGCGGTCATCTCGATATTTCTGGGTGAGCAACTCACCGGATTCTTTGAGCGGGCGGCCGGCGCGCCGCGCCGGCACAAGGCTGGCTGCAAGGCTCTGACGCTGGGCGTGAACTCCCTGCCGCCGCTGCCGGTCGGCGACGGCGACCGCAACCGCACGAGCCCCTTCGCGTTCACCGGCGGCAAATTCGAGTTCCGGGCCGTGGGTTCGAGCCAGTCGGTGGCGGGGCCGATCATGGTGCTGAACGCGATCGTGGCCGACTCGCTGGACTATATCGCCACAGCGCTGGAAGCGCGGCTCAAGAAAGACGCGGACGGCTTTAACGCCGCGGTGCAGGCGGTGGTGCGCGAGGTGTGGCAGGAGCACCGCAGAATAGTTTTCAACGGCGACAACTACGCGCCGGAGTGGCACGCCGAGGCGCGTAAGCGCGGTTTGAGCGATCTGCCTTCAGCCACGGAGGCCTTGTCGCAGTATGTGACTGATGCGACGATAGGGGTCATGACTCGCCAGGGTGTGCTGACCGAGCGGGAGCTGCGCGCGCGTTACGAGATCTACCTGGCGCGTTATGTCCATGACATAGCGGTGGAAGCGCGGCTGACGCTCGAGATGGGGCGCACCATGATCCTGCCCGCGGTCGCGGCGGCGCAGTCGCAGTTGGCCGACGCGGCTTTGAAGCTGCGCGGTTTGGATTTGCCTGCCGACATATCGTCAGTGGCCGAGATCAGCCGTCTTGCCGTGGCCTTGCAGGAGGAATTGACTGAGCTGGCCCGTGCCGAGCGCGAGTTCGAGCAGCACAAAGGCGGCAAGGCCGAGCAGGCGCGTTTCATGCGGAACGAGGTCATTCCGGCTATGGACCGCGTTAGGGAGGTCGCCGACGCCCTGGAAGGTTTGGTGGATGACGCGCTCTGGCCGCTGCCGACCTATCAGGAAATGTTGTTCATAAGGTGACGCTCGGAGGACGCTGTTTGCGGCGGCTATGAAGGCGGGTACCGCAGAGTTCAAGCTGGTCTCGGAGTTCGGGCCGACCGGCGACCAGCCGGCGGCGATCGCCAAGCTTTCGGATGGCCTCGCGGCGGGGGCGCGGCGGCTGACGCTGGAGGGCGTCACCGGTTCCGGCAAGACCTTCACAATCGCCAACCTAATCAGAAACTGGGGCCGTCCGGCTCTGATAATCTCGCACAACAAAACCCTGGCGGCGCAGCTCTTCGCCGAGCTGAAAGGGTTCTTCCCCGAGAACGCGGTCGAGTATTTCGTCAGCTATTACGACTATTACCAGCCTGAGGCGTACATACCGCAGACCGACACCTACATCGAGAAAGACGCCTCGATCAATGAAGAGATCGAGCGCTACCGTCTCGGCGCCACCAACGCGCTGCTGGGCCGGCGCGACGTGGTGATCGTGGCGTCGGTCTCGTGCATCTACGGTCTTGGCTCGCCCGAGGATTACAAGGAAATGCTGGTGGACATCGCGCCGGGCAAGGTGATGGAGCGCGACAGCATGCTCGAACAGCTCGTGGCGATCCAATACACGCGCAATGATTATGAACCGCAGCCCGGCACCTTCAGGGTGCGCGGCGACACGGTGGACATTTTCCCGTCATACGAGACCGACGGCGTGCGCGTTTCCTTTTTCGGCGACGAGGTGGAGGATATCCGCGCGCTGGATCCTGTCACCGGCAAGACCGGGATCGCGCTACTGCGCTCGGTGATATCACCGGCCAAGCATTTCGTGATGCCGCGGTCTAAAATAGATTCCGCCACGGGCAGGATCATGCGCGAGCTAGAGGAGCGTCTGGCCGAGCTCGAGCGCGGCGGCAAGCTGCTCGAGGCGCAGCGGCTGCGCCAGCGCACCGAGTTCGACCTGGAGATGCTGCGCGAGCTGGGCTACTGCAACGGCATCGAAAATTACTCGCGGCATCTGGCGGGGCGCGCGGCAGGCGAGCCGCCGGCCTGTCTGCTGGACTACTTCGACGGCGAGTTTCTGACCGTCATCGACGAGTCGCATGTGGCGCTGCCGCAGTTGCGGGCCATGTACAACGGCGACCAGGCGCGCAAACAGACGCTGGTGGACCACGGTTTCCGCCTGCCTTCGGCTAAGGATAACCGTCCGCTGGAATTCAACGAGTTCCTTGAGAAGGTCGGGCCGATCGTCTTCACCTCGGCCACGCCTGGATTTTATGAGCGCGATGTCAGCGAGGTAATCGCGGAGCAGGTCATCCGGCCCACCGGCCTGCTGGACCCGCCGGTCGAGGTGCGCCCGCTGGCGGGGCAGATCGACGACGTCATGGAAGAGATCCGCAAATGCGCTGAACGCGGCGAGCGGGTGCTGGTGACCACGCTGACCAAGCGCTCGGCGGAAGATCTGACCGCTTATCTGCGCGAGACTGGCATCAGGGTGGAGTATCTGCACAGCGACATCGACGCGATCCAGCGGGTCGAGATATTGGGGCGTTTGCGCAAAGGCGATTTCGACTGCCTGATCGGTATCAACCTTTTGCGCGAGGGGCTGGACCTGCCCGAGGTCGCGCTGGTGGCGGTGCTGGATGCCGACAAAGAGGGGTTTTTACGCTCCGAGACCTCTTTGATCCAGACGGCCGGGCGCACGGCGCGGCATATCGGCGGCAGGGTGGTGCTTTATGCCGAGAAGGTGACAGGGGCCATGCGGCAGATGATGGAGACCACGGCCCGCCGGCGCGCGCGTCAGCAGGAGTACAACATTGCGCACGGCATAACGCCGCGGAGCATCAAACGCGCCATCAACGAATCGTTGGAGCTGTACTCCGAGGCGCGGCGGGTCGAGGAGCGCATGGTGGCGGCCGAGACGCACGAGGTGTACGACGTGCACCGGACGATCGGCGAGTTGGAGGCCGAAATGCTGGCGGCGGCCGAAGCCCTCGAATTCGAGCGCGCGGCCATGCTGCGCGACGAGATCCGCGAGCTGAAATCAATGCTGCCTTGAAGGGCGCGGATTTGCTTGATTAAGCTTGAATGTCCAACGTGAGCGAAGCCCGCAACCCAACTGGAATAATGGAACAATGGAATGATGGAATGGTGGAATGATGGAATGGTGGAATGATGGGGGTGAGACCGAAGAAGCCGCAGTATGGTCCATTATTCCAGTGTTCCACCATTCCAAAACAACTTGTT
>CAYRZP010000041.1:0-16641 GCA_964428885.1 uncultured Lentisphaeraceae bacterium | reverse complement strand
GATCTGGCAGATGAGCGAAAACGACCTGTTGTCCGGTTACTTCAAGGAACTGCACGCTGTTGCCCGGCAGGGCGATGCGCGCGAGGAGAGCTTTTATCCTGCGCTCGCCAGTTTTTTACAGGCTTTTGCTGACGCTGCCGGACATACGCACGTTCGCGTGACCACGCTCCCGAAACCCACTGACGCCGGCAATCCCGACTTCCGGCTCTGGAACGGCACGGACCGGATTGTGGGCTATGTCGAGGCCAAGAAGCCCTCTGAAGAACGGCTGGACGTGATCGAGGAGTCAGAGCAGCTCAAGCGCTACCGGGCGACGTTCCCTAATCTCATCCTGACCAATTTCTGCGAATTCAGACTGTATCGCGACGGTGAGCTGGTACAGACAGTACTTGCCGCGCGGCCGTTCGCGCTGACCAACCTGCGCACCGCGACGGCGACCGAGAAGGCCGGAGAACTGCACGGTCTTCTTGAACGTTTCCTAGAGTTCTCGCTGCCCAAGTCTTTCACGGCGGAATCTCTGGCCGCTGAACTCGCCAAGCGCACCCGCTTCCTGCGCGATGTGGTCGGACGGCAGCTCGTTCAGGAGAAAGACAGGCCGGGGGTTCTGTCGGGATTTTTCGAGGCGTTCCAGACCTATCTGATCGGCACGCTGACAACCGCGGATTTTGCCGACCTTTTCGCTCAAACCATCGCCTATGGGCTATTCGCGGCGCGCACACGGGCTGAAGACGGCGGAAGGTTCAGCCGCCTCACCGCCTTTAACAGCATCCCGCACACGATCGGCGTCTTGCGCGACCTGTTCCGCTTCATATCGCTCGACGATCTGCCGGATCAACTGGCATGGTGCGTTGACGACCTCGCTGAAGTTTTGGCCGTGGCCGACGCCCAGGGCATTCTCGACCGCTACTACCACGAAGGCAAGGGCAGCGACCCCATTGTTCACTTCTACGAGACCTTCCTGGCCCATTACGATCCCGCCGAGCGCGAACGGCGCGGCGTATATTACACGCCCGAGCCGGTGGTCGGTTACATCGTGCGTTCGCTACACGGCATATTGAAAGCCGATTTCGGCAAGCGTGACGGGTTGGCCTCCGAAGGCGTGACCCTGCTCGATCCGGCGGCGGGCACCATGACCTTTGTCGCGCGCGCCGCCGCGCTGGCGGTAGCCGAATTCGAGGCCAAGTATGGTAAAGGCGGCCGCGCCGACTTCATACGCCGTCATATCCTCGAGAACTTCCACGCCTTTGAACTGATGATGGCGCCTTACGCGGTCGGGCATCTCAAGATGAGCTTCTTCCTCGAGGAACTCGGCCACCGGCTGACCGACGACGAGCGCGTCCCCTTCTATCTGACCAACACTCTTGATAACGAGGAATTGGAGCAGAGCCGCCTGCCGGGCTTTTCCGCCTTGGCCGAAGAGTCGCGGCTGGCCGGCTTGGTCAAGAGGCAGACTCCGGTGCTGGTGATTCTGGGCAACCCGCCATACTCAGGACACTCCAGCAATGTCGGAGAGTGGATTCGCGGCCTTATCGAAACGTACAAACAGGTGGACGGCAAGCCGCTGGGGGAGCGCAACCCCAAATGGCTGCAGGATGATTACGTAAAGTTCCTGCGTTTCGCGCAATGGAAGATCGAGCAGGCCGGATGCGGCGTGGTCGGCATGATCACGAACCATTCCTACCTCGACAACCCGACTTTCCGCGGCATGCGTCAGAGCCTCATGCGGACCTTCGACGACATCTACATTCTCGACCTGCATGGCAACTCGCTCAAGAAAGAGACCTGTCCGGACGGTTCCCCCGATAAAAACGTTTTCGACATCCGGCAGGGTGTCGCCATCGCGTTTTTTGTCAAGCGTCAGCCCGCGCAGGCAGGCGGCGGCGCGGACGCGAAGGCGGAAGCCGCGGTTCGGCACGCCGAGCTGCACGGCACACGCGAAGCCAAGTGCGCATGGCTCGACGCTCACGATGCCGAAGGCACCCGCTGGCGCAAGCTTGAGCCGCGCTCCGGCAGCTATCTCTTCATCCGGCGCGACGAGACTTCCATGCGCCGCTACGAACGCTACCCGGCCATATCCGACATCTTCCCGGTCAACAGCGTGGGGATTGTGACCGCGCGCGACAGGCTGACGATTCATTGGACGCCGGAAGAAGTGTGGAGCACCGTGACAGTCTTTTCCAAGATGGATACTGAACTGGCCCGCCGTGGATACGCGCTAGGCAAGGACACCCGCGACTGGCAGGTCAAACTGGCCCAGCAGGACATCCTCGATTCCGGGCCGGCGCGTGACCGGGTGACCCCTGTGCTGTACCGTCCCTTCGACATGCGGCACACCTATTACACGGGTAGAACAAAAGGTTTTATCTGCATGCCCCGCGCCGAAGTCATGCGGCACATGCTGGCCGGGGAGAATCTGGCGCTGTGCGTGGGAAGACAGGGCCAGGTTGTTGGTGGTGGAGAATGGAGCCTTTGCTTCTGTTCCAAAACGATTGAAGACCTCAACCTCTTCTATCGTGGAGGTAATGTCAATTTTCCCCTCTACCTGTATCCGGAGCCCGGGCAACCGAAGAAAAGCAAGGCCGGAGTCGGGCGTTACGTGTCGATGATGCTGTTCGAGCCGAAGGAGTTTTATGGCGCGCGGCGGCCGAATCTGGACGCGGCCATTGTTGACGCGCTGTCGGCGGCCTACGGGAAGGCGCCTGCGCCGGAAGACATCTTCCAATACGTGTATGCCGTGCTCTACGCGCCCGCATACCGGAAGAAGTATGCCGAGTTCCTGAAAAGCGATTTCCCGCGCATCCCGTTCACGTCTGACGCCAAAGTGTTCAAAAGATTGGCAACATTGGGCGCGAGGATGATGTCGCTGCACCTGCTCCAGTCGCCGGATCTCGACCCGCCTTCCTGCCGGTTCGAGGGCGAGGGCGACGGCCGGGTCGGGAAAGACCGCAAGACCGGCCTGCGGTATGACGCCAAGGACGCGCGTGTATATATCAACGAGGCGCAGCACTTCGCGCCGGTGCCGGAAGCCGTCTGGACTTATCAGGTCGGCGGCTATCAGGTTTGTGATAAGTGGCTGAAGGACCGGAAAGGGCGTTGCCTCGAGGTTGAAGACATCCGCGCCTACTGCCGCATCGTCACCGCGCTCGGACGTACCATCGGATTGCAGGATGAGATCGACGCCATCTATCCGGACGCCGAGAAGCAGACGGCTCCGATGATAGAATAGGCAAGCCGACCACCCGGGGTTACGGGCGAAAACAGGAATGTAACTTGAACGCTCAACGCTCAACTTTCAACGTTCAACGCTCAAGTTATAGACAAGCGCGACGCGCGCGGTGCGTTAAAAAACCGGTAACAGGAGAGCGGTATGAAAAGAATGCGGATCAGCAGAGCGTTCACATTGATCGAGCCGGGGGCCGTTGTTATGGTCACGACCAATGACGGGCGCCGGGACAACGTCATGACGATCTCATGGACGATGGTGGTTGATTTCAACGCGAAGTTCGCCATCGCCACCGGGCCGTGGAACTATTCTTACCGCGCGCTTGAAAAAACGAAAGAGTGCGTGATCGCGGTCCCGACTGTGGATCTCCTCGACAAGGTCGTCGGGGTGGGGACGTGCTCCGGCGCGGACACCGACAAATTCGAGAAGTTCGGGCTGACGCCTGTGAGGGTGAGAGCCGTCAGGCCGCCTCTGCTCAAAGAGTGTCTGGCGAACATCGCGTGCAAGGTCATCGACATCGTCGATAAGCATAATATCGTGGTGCTAGAGGGCGTTGCCGCCTATTTTGACAGCGCGCGCGAGGAGAGGCGGGCCTTTCACGCTGTCGGCGACGGCACGTTCGTGGCGGACGGGCGCAAATTTGACCGCAGGCAGATGATGCGGTCAAAACTTCCCGCCGGCGTCTGAACCGCGATTTGCGAGAAATAACGGTTGCATTATAAAAAGATAAAAAGGAAAATATCAGAGTATCTGGGTTGTGTTTAAATCACGGGGAGGGCATGGCTTCAAAGAAGCTTCGTGTGTTTCGCGCCTTCTTGGCGGTGAAGATATTTTTTTGGCGCGTCTGGTTCTTAGGGCACTAACAGCAACAGGAGAAGTATATGCACAAGTGGAAATTCTTCCGCGTATGCGGTCTTGATCAGGTGATGTTGCGCAACGGCGCGGACATCGCTCATTTGTCCGAATTGGATCAAAAGCTCTGGACCGCGTTGAGCTGTCCGACCAAAGGCGTGCGGTTTGACCAGAAGACCCTTGAGCTTTTGGACACCGACCGGGACGGGCGTATCCGCGTGCCGGAGATCCTGGCGGCGATCGAATGGCTGAAAGAGCGGCTGGTCTCGCTGGATGTGCTGATGGAAGAAGGCGGCAGCTTGCGGCTCTCTGCTGTAAACGCGGCCGCGCCCGCAGGCAAGAACCTGCTGGCGAACGCGAAACGCATACTTTCCAATCTCGGCAAAGAGTCGGCCGACACGATCACGCTGGCCGACGCTGCCGACACGGCACGGATTTTCGCGAACACGCGTTTCAACGGCGACGGCGTGGTGCCGGAGGATGCGTCGGATGATCCTGCGGTGCGGCAGGTCTTAGGCGAGATCATCGCGGCGTTCGGGGCGGAAGCCGACCGCAGCGGCAAGCCGGGCGTGAATCAGGCCAAGGCGGACGCGTTCTTCGCGGCCGTGGACGCGCATTTGGCGTGGCGCAACGCGGCGGATGGCACCGTGTTGCCGCTGGGTGATAAAACCGCAGCCGCTGCTGCGGCGCTGCAGGCGGTGCGCGCCAAGGTCGAAGACTATTTCACGCGTTGCCGGCTGGCGGCTTTCGACGCCCGCGCGGCAGGGCCGCTCAGCCGCTCTGACGCCGACTTTGCGGCTTTGGCGGGCGAGGCTTTGACTGACGGCCTGGCGGCGATCGCGGCGTTCCCGCTGGCCCGGATCGAGGCTGACAGCGCAATGCCTTTGGTTGACGGGGTGAACCCCGCGTGGCAGGCCGCCATTAACGCTTTCCGGGCGGCGGCGGTCGAGCCGCTGCTGGGGGCAGGGTGTCAGTCTTTGACTTTCGCGCAGTGGCAGGATCTGAAGGCCAAGCTGGCCCCTTACGAAGCTTGGGCCGCTGCCAAGGCCGGCCAGGAGGTCGAAGGTCTGGGCGCGGAGCGCCTGGCCGAGGTCGCGGCCGGGCAGGCCAAAGCGAAGATCGCGGCGCTGATCGCGCAGGACGCGGCACTGGAGGCGGAAAACGCCCAGATCGCCGAGGTCGAGAAGCTGTTGCGTTATAAGGCGCATCTCTTCACGCTGCTCAACAATTTTGTCAGCATGTCGCAACTTTACAAGCCGGACGCCTGCGCGATCTTCCGCGTCGGCACCCTTTACATGGACGCGCGCGCCAGCAGCCTGTGTTTCCATGCCGAGAACGCGGACGCTCATGCGGCGCAAGCCGAGGCCGGGAAGTGTTGTCTGGCGTATTGCCGGATCACCCGGCCGGGTTCCGGCGAGGCGCGGACTGTCTGTGCGGCGGTGACGGCAGGTTTCGCGCGGTCGTTGTGGGTCGGGCGCAACGGGATCTTTTATGATATGGAAGGCAAGGACTGGGACGCCGTGATCGTGAAGATGGTGGACCATGCCATCAGCCTTAAAGAGGCGTTCTGGGATCCGTGGCGCAAGATCGCCGCGATGATCAGCGGGCAGGTCAAGAAGATGCTGACCGGCAAGCAGGACGCGATGTTGGCGGGCGCGGCCAAGAAGGTCGACGGCGCCGCCGTCGGCGCGGCGGGCGGCGAGCCGCCGAAAAAAATGGAGGGCGCGGCCCTGGCCTCTTCCGTGGCGGCTTTAGGCATCGCCATCGGCCTGATCGGCTCCGCGGTGGGCGGGCTGGTCAGCGTGGTCTCCGGACTGCCGCTGTGGAAAGTCGCTCTCGGCATTATGGCAGTCTTCCTGCTCGTTTCCGGGCCGTCCGTGATCCTGACATGGTTCAAGTTGCGCGCGCGTGACGTCGCGCCGATCCTGAACGCTTGCGGCTGGGCGGTCAACCGCAATCTGCGCATCTCGCTCAAGCTCGGCAAGCTGTTCACCTCCGAGGCGGCCTTGCCGGAACAGGCCGAACTGCAGTTGACCGATCCGTACGCGGACGACAATCGCGCGCGCAATCGGATCATCGTGGCTGTGCTGCTGGCGACGCTGACGGCAGGCCTGTGGCTGGCCGGGCTTTTGGACAGCGTCTTGCCATGCTCGTTGCGGCGCTGTGACGCGCCGGCTTGGCCGGTGCGGAACACAAGCCGGTAAGAATTAAACGCTGACCGACTTTGCGTTCTGGGACTATGCCGCTCATATCATATTGCCTGAACGTGCATCCCGGAGAGAGCCTCGCGTCTGTGCGGGAGGCGATCACGACGTACGCGGCGGCGGTTAAGCAAACCGTCGCGCCGGGGCTCCCTTATCCCTTGGGACTGCGCCTTTCGGCGGTCGCTGCGGAGGATCTGGCCACGCAAGAACGCGCTCTGGGAGAGTTCGCGGATTTTCTCGGACAAGGCGGGTTTGAGGTCAGCGGCATCAACGGTTTCCCGTATGGCGCGTTTCACGGCCAGGCGGTCAAGAAGGCGGTCTATGAACCGGACTGGTCAACCCCCGAGAGGCTTAAATACACCGCCCGGCTCGCGGCGGTTCTGGCCGCTTTGCTGCCGGAGGGGGGGCGCGGCAACATCTCGACCGTGCCGCTGGCATACAAAAGCCTGAACTTGGGGGAGGGCGCTCGCAAAGCGGCGGTGTACGCGCGTCAGATCGTGGTGATGGCCCGGTTTCTGGACACGCTGCTCAAGGAAGAGGGGGTTGAGATCGTGCTGGCGCTCGAGCCTGAGCCGGACTGCGTTCTTGAGGACACCGACGGCATGATCGCCTGGTTTGAGGATCAACTGCTGTATGAAGGCGTGCGCTGGCTGAGCGCGGGCGGTCGGCGCACACGCGACGAGGCCGAGGCGTTGCTGCGGCGTCACGTCGGCATCTGCCTCGACACCTGCCACTTCGCGCTCGCCTTCGAGGATCCGCTGACCGCGCTGATCCGTTTCGAGAGTGCCTGCGTCCGGGTGGCGCGGGTGCAGCTCAGTGCGGCGCCGCGCGCGACCGTGTCGGATGAAGCGTTGCGGCATCTGAGCGCTTTAATCGATCAGGTCTATCTGCACCAGACTAGGGTCAGCCTGCCGCTCGGCCGCGTCGCGGCTTGGCCTGACCTTACATCCGAAACGCTGGCGGCGGCGCGGGCGCACGAAGGCTGCGAGCTGCGCACGCATTTTCACGTGCCGCTTTATTATGACGGCGACGCGGTGCTGGGATCTACCAACGCCGGCTTGACGGAGGAGTTCTTCGCGAATGTCGTAGCGCGGGACTATCCGCTGGAGATAGAGACCTACACCTTCGGCGTGCTGCCGGCTGAGCTGCGGGCGGGAAATGTCGTCGATAGCATCGTCCGGGAACATCGCTGGGCGCGGGAGAGGATGCAGGCGGGTCAGGGGGCTCCTTGATTTCGCCACGCCCTCTTGCGAACCCTGGCATTTGGTTTCACTCGCCGATGATTTTGACGAGGACGCGTTTGCGGCGCATGCCGTCGAACTCGCCGTAGAAGACCTGTTCCCAGGGCCCCAGGTCCAGGTGTCCGCCGGTGACGGCCACCACCACCTCGCGTCCCATGACGGTGCGCTTCAGATGCGCGTCGGCGTTGTCCTCGGCGCCGTTGTGGCGGTACTGGCTGTAGGGTTTCTCCGGCGCCAGACCTTCCAGCCATTTTTCGAAATCCGCGTGCAGGCCGCTCTCGTCGTCATTGATGAAGACCGAGGCGGTGATGTGCATGGCGTTGACGAGGACCAGACCTTCGCGGACGCCGCTTTTTTCGAGACAGCGGACGACCTCGGGGGTGATGTTGACGAAGCCGCGGCGGCGCGGGATATTGAACCAGAGTTCCTCACGAAATGATTTCATCGGCATGTGCTCCTGTTTAGTGAGAGAAATGACGCATGGTTTTAATTCGTTCTGATTATATAAAGCGGCGTGCCGGACTTGAAGCATGAAAAAGCGGAGCCCATATCGCTAGTTTTCTATTGTTACTAACTGAAGAAACGGTACAATCATATTGCTAATAAAGGAACGCGGCATGAAACTTGATGCGGATTTTTGCGAGACGCGATGTCCGGTCTGCACACGGGCGCGCGCGGGAAAGGGCTGGGCCAGGTTGCTGCAGCGGATCGAGATGCGGCTGACAGGCGGGGGGTGTCCGGCCGGGCGTGACCGGCAGAAAAAATACGGCGTGAGGCCGGATGAGAAAGTGGCGCGCGGGTGATTGTCGAGTGGTGTGTGTGAGAAATTAGGAGGGGTCATCATGAGCGCTTGGATTATCGTAGCGGTGGCGGCGGGGTGTCTGGCGGGACTGGCGGGCGGCGTGCTCGGCACTTGGGCGAGCATCCGCAACACGAACGGGCCGCGCGAGCGCGCGTTTGTGGTCAAGGCATCCGCCATAATGTGGCTGGCGGGCATCATTTTCCTTGCGCTGATGTTTACGTTGCCGATGCCTTGGCGTTACCTGCTTTGGATTCCCTACGGCATCCTGCTGCCGCTCGGGATCATAACATGGAACCGTGCCCAGCAGCGTATCCGGATCGAGGAGGCGGGTGCGGGAGAAACATCTGGCATCGAATGAAAGAAAACGCGCTAGCCGGAGGCGCGCGGTTCTGCCGGGTGAGGGTGGCGACGCCGTGATGTGGCGAGAGAATCGTTTGAATCGATTCAGCAGATTCTTTCGATCAGTCTCGCATGACGGCATCGGGATCGTCGCTGTCCGCCGCGATCCGTCCGCCTTCCAGCAGGATAAAGCGTCGGCAGACGCGCCGCGCGAATCCGGTGTCGTGCGTGGCCATCAGGATCGTTGTGTTGGCGAGTTCCAGCCGCGCGGCCAGATCCTCTTTGCCCTTACGGTCCAGCGCTGCCGAGGGCTCGTCCAGCAGCAGCAGCGGCGGTTCCGCCGCCAGAGCGCCGGCCAGAGCCACGCGCTGGCGCTGGCCCTGCGAGAGCTGGTGCGGTGAACACGCCGCGTGAGGGCCCGCCCCCAAGCGGTCCAGCGTCGCTTGCGCGCGCTGCCGCGCTTCCTGGCGCGGCGTGTTTAGACGTTCCAGGCTGAAGGCGACATCATCCAGCACATTCGGGAACAGCAACTGCTCGTCCGGAATCCCGAAAAGAAAGCCGACCCGCTCGCGCGCCGCCTGTGCGGTGCGGGGCCCGAGCGGTATGCCGCAGACCTCGATGCGGCCGGTGAATGGCACCAGGCCGACTGCGGCGGATAGCAGGGTGGTCTTGCCCGAGCCGTTCAGCCCGAGCAAGGCCACACGCTCGCCGTGACTGATGCTGAACGAGATTTCCGACAAGGTTGGCGGAACCTCAGGCCGGTAACGCGCCGTGACGCCGCGGAAGGCCAGAGCCGTGCGCGGGGATCGGTCCAGAGTTTCCTCGTCTGCCGCTGAAGCATGGGGCGTAGATGTCGCGCCGAATCCGCGCACCTCCATCGCCGCGCCCACGCGCTCGGCCTTTTCCAGCAGTCGCAGCAGCCAGACCTGCGGCCAGGCGCGGATGACCCGCAGGCGGATGCCCGCGGCCGCGGCGGTCAGGCCGCGCGCCTTCATCGCGTCTGCCGTGCGCCGGATCTCCTCTGTCAGCAGAACAGTCTGCAGGGCGATCTGCAGCAGCAGTGACTTGGCCGGCGTCGGCAAACGCAGAGCGTTCAAGGCGTCGCCGAATTCGGAGAGGCGCAGAGCGGTCGACGTCGCGGCTGAGACCAGCAGGCAGGCGGTGCCGCGCAGCGCGATCCGGAGCGGGACGCCGAGCGCTTCCGGCCACGTGCGGCTCTCGGCCCACAGCGGCAAGGCCAGCAGCAGCATGGGCAGGAAAAGCGCGGAGGCGAACGCGAGCGCGGACAAGCAGCGTTTACGGCTCATACCGCAAAGCCGCGCCCAGACGAGCGGCAACAGGATCGGCAGCGCGGCGGCACTGAGCGTGCGCACGGGGATGGCGACGCAAACCGCGCAGAGCAGCGCGCCACAGAGCAGTCGCGCTGCGGGAGCCAGCCGCCGCACCGGCCCTGACCCGCCGTCCCACGCCGCGGCGAAAGCCATGACGCGGGCGCTCATATTTTCCTCGCTGAAAGAAGATAGAGCCGGTCTGTGTCGGCGGTTTCGAGCAGGTCGAATCCGGCTACGGCCACAAGCGCGGCGACGTCCTCGACGGGCGGCAGAAGGTCGCCGCGCACGGAAGCGTCGGCGGCCGCGCCGTGGATGCGGTTGACTTCCGCGCGCGATATCAGGTGCAGGATATGCAGAGTGCCGCCGGTGCGCAGCACACGCTTGAACTCTTGCAGCGCGGCGACGGGATCGCGCAGGTGCGGCCAAACGCTGAAGCAGACGACACGGTCGAACGCCTGCGGGGGCAGAGGCAAGCTTTCGCCAGAGGCTTCGAGCCAGGATACGCGCGGGTCGCCGGTTTTGCCTTGGGCGATCGCGAGCATACCGGGCGCGATGTCCGCCGCGGTGACCCGCCCGTCAGGGCCAAGCCGTTCCAGCAGGGCCAGGGTCAGGTTGCCGGTGCCGCAGCCCACATCCAGAACGCGCTCGTCGGGAAGGACTCCGAAGCGGTCCAGAAAATCAAGCAACTGCTTTCGGACTTTAGGCAGGTCGTGCCATCCGTCCCACGCCGGCGCGATCTTGTCGAAAAACGGCACGCGCGGGTCGCGGGCCGGCGCTGGCAGCGGCTGGCGGCGCAGGCGGATCACGGAGGGGGTCACGATCATCATCAGCACGATGCCTGGCCAGCCGCTCAGCAGGGAGATGCTTGCCACGAATCCGGCTGGCAGCGCGAGAAAATGTGCAGCCGCATAGAACAATGCCGCGCTGAACGCGCGTCCGGTCAGCAGCGTCACGCCCAGCACGGCCCATGTCGGCAGGCGCGGTGCGGCTTTGCGCAGTCCGCCGATGAGCGCGGCCATCAGCGCCAGTTCCAGGGACATCACCGGCGCGATCGGCGGATAGAACGGTGGCATGCCGGTCACCGCGCCTGAGAGTGAGGGGATCAGCAGGGCGGTCAAGGCCGCGGGGCCGGGCGGCACGTAAAAGGCGAGCAGGACCAGCGGCAGGTACATCGGCATGAAGGCGCGTCCGAGCTGGAGAGCGTGGAAGACAACCGGCAGCAGGATGGCCGCCGCGCCGAAAACACCGCAGTAGGCCAGGTCACGCGGCTTCATGTGTTTTGCATTCCTTTTCTTTTAAAACTTCAGTTTCATGCCAGTGTACCACATCACGCCCGGCATGGGGTATCCCGGGAAATACTCATGATGTTGGTTGGTGAAGTTCTCGGCCGCTACGTAAAGCTCGCCATCGAGGCGCGAGAACGCGCGCGTGTCGAGAGCGATACGGGTGTTGAAGACCAGATGGGCGTCGAGCTTCTCCAGCGCCGGATTGACGGTACGCATGCTGTAGGCGTATTGGGATGCCACATGTTCGCCGTCGAGATCCCAGCGCAAGTGTTTCACGATCTGATACGACAGGCCGGCGCTGGCGGTGAGTTCAGGCATGCGCGAGGCCGGATGGTCCTGCGGATCGGTGTAGGCGCCGCCGGCGAACACGGTCAGGTCTTTGGAGGGGTAGAGGTGCAGTGAGGTCTCGGCACCTTCGGCCCGCATCTTGCCGGCGTTGATGTAACCTGCCGCAGTCGAGTCCATGCGGTCCTGAACTTTGGTGTGGAACAGCGAGGCGTGCACGGCCGCCATCTCGCCGAATTCCAGATGTGTCCCGGCTTCGGTGGTGTCCATGATCTCGGCGTCGAGCGTACGCCAGGTACGTGGCGAGGTGCCGCGCATGTAGATGCCGGGGTAGTGCACCCCGCGCGCGTGCGAGACGAAGAGACTGAGCCCGTCGCGCTCCAGTGTCAAGGCGGCGCAAGGCGCCCACTCGTTGTCGTACTCGTTGCTGAGGTAGTAGCGGGCGCCGGCCGAGGGGGTCAGTGTCCAGTCTTGCCCGAGGCCGAAGTCATAACGCGCCGCGGCATAGGGGGCGGTGTTGAAGAAACGCCCGTTATAGCCCCAGACCTTTTTTCCGATGGTTTCGTTGATGTTTCTGGTGGCGCCGCCTTCCGACCAACTGTCCAGCGATGCGGTCAGCGTGAGGCGGTCGATGAAGATGTCGTAAGCCGAGCGGAAGCCGTAATTGTGCCAGTCGGTGTTCGAGTAACCGGGCGGGGAGGTGAGGACGCCGTCGGTCAGGTGATCCTTGTGCCACTTGATCTCGCCGTCCTCGAAATAGGCGAGCGCGTAGCCTTTGACCGAGTCGCGGTCGGTGTCCAGACGCAGGGCGTGGGTGTCGGTCTGGGTGTCGAACCGGTCGCGTCGCGGCACGGGGTCGCCTTTTGGCCCGGGGTCGCTCACCCGGTTGTCGGTATGCTGGTAGACATAGGAAAGGCGGTCGTGCCTGGAGAGCGACCATCCGGCCTGCGCGAAGGCGTTGCGCAGCTCGGCCTCGTTGTGGGGGCGCGCGCCCTCGGAATATTTGTAAGCGGCGCCCGCGTAGTAGTCGAAGATGTCGGCCTTGCCGCCGACCGAGGCGGAGGTGAGCAGGGTGTTGAAGCGGCCGCAGGCCACGTTCAGATCGGCCTCGTGGCCTTCTTCGGCGCGCCGGCGCAGGGAGATGTCCACCGCGCCGAAGGTGCCGGGGTAATTCTGCGGCTGCGGGTTCTTGGCGACGGTCACGCTGTCGGCGAAATCAATCGGCGCGATGTCCATAAGCGGGTGCGACCAGACCCCGGACTCCCGCGGCACGCCGGCGGTGTAGATCTTGATCTCGCTGCCGGGGCGGGCCGTGCCCGCGCCGCGGACGTAGACCGACCCGCCCTGCGCGCCGCCGTACGCGCCGAGCAGGCTGTAGCGCGAGATGGTCACGCCCGGCACCTGGCGCAGCGCGGTCGGCAGGTCCGTGGCGCTGAGGCGTTCGATCTGCGCGCGGCCGACCACCGCGTTGTTGGCGCCGTCCTTGCCGGTCTGCTCGAACTGCGTGATCGGCGAGGCCGTGACCACGATGCGGGTTTCCGGCGCCGCGTTGGTGGATATGTTGAGGGTGTCGGCGGCAAGGACGGCGGACGCTGCGAGGAGAGCCGTTGAGAATCCGGCGATGATTGCGGCGCGGGTGTGAAAAGTCAGCGGGCTCAAGCATTGGCGCCGGTGGCTGAGAATGCGTTCTGACGGCATGGGCTCGCTCCGCTTATAGTGTTACGTTTGTCTATAATAGTAACACGACTGCGCACAGGCTGTCCATGATGTTGTTTACATTATTCTTTCCGTTAGGGGTTCTGGGGCGGGTGCGATACAATTAACCTTAATGGCGTCTAAAAAGTACAGATTGCTGTTGGCGGCGCTGCTGGCCGCGGCGCCGCTGGCGGGCTGGCCGTCGCAGCACTGGATCGGGAGCTGCGGGCGCGTGTTGGCGTGGCCGGGCGGCGCGCCGGCTGACCGCGTACGCCTGGGCGTGCGCGACGAGGGCGTGTACCGTGTCGGGGCCGGCGAGATCGCGGCGGCGGCGGGCGTGGAGACCAATACCGTGCTGGCTGCATTGGCTGGCGCGGGCTTGGTGTTGAGCAACGGTTGGCGCGAGGTGGCGTGGACCACCAACGCGGCCTGTGACGCGCTGCTCTTTTACGGCACGGCGGCGGCGGACATATACGCGCCAGAGAACGTCTACTGGCTGGCCTTCGGGCCGGGGCCGCGCATGGAGCGGCTGGACGCCGCGCCCGAGCCCGGTGCGGCTACCAACACATGGTTCATGCACACGGAGTCTTACCGCTCAAAATTCTTGCTGTATAATGACGCCACACAAAATCGTATCAACAACGGTTCTCTCACGAACGTCTTGAGCTTCGGCAGGGCGGTTTGGGGCAGCTATATTGAAAGTAAGCGCCGCGTCGACCAAATCGTGGAAATGCCAGGTTATGACATGTCGGCGGCCACGGGTGTCACAGTAAGGGCGCACTTGTGCTCCTACGGGGACGTGAATCCAGAGGAGCCGGACAAGCACGAATGCTGGATCAGTGTCAACGGGGTCGGTTGCGGCTCGCGCACATGGTCGGGAGAGATGGCGGCGGTGTATGAGTACACCGTGCCCGGCGGGGCCTTGACCAACAGCGCGCCGATGTTGACTGTGCGCAACGCGCGCGATTTAACGGTAAACAACTTCATGATCCTTGATGTCGGGCTGGTTTATCCTCGCGCATACGTGGCGGCGTGCGGGCGTCTGCTGTGCGCGGGCGGCGCGGGCGAGGCGGTCAGCGTGGACGGGTTTCTCTCCGGGACGCTGAGGGTATGGGATGTCACGGAGCCGGAAGAGCCGCTCGATCTGGCCGCGGCGGTGTGGATGGATGAGGGCGGGGGGTGGTGCGCAACCTTCGTGAGCGGTGACGCCGCGACGCGCTATGCGGTTTTCGACGAGGCCGCCGGGTGTTACGAGCCGTCGGTGGCGGGGGTCAGGGATATTGACTGGCATGATCCGGCGGAGATGCCAGAGATGGCGATCGTCATACCGCCGCGGCGCTGGGTCGCGGGATTCGCCGAGGCGGTGCAGCCGCTGGCCGATTTCCGCAACGCGCAAGGGCTGGCCACGCGTGTCATTGACGCCGAGGAGATTTACAACGCTTTCACCGGGGGTCTGGTACACCCCGAGGCTTTCCGGCGTTTCGCGGCGGAGGGCGTGACCAACGGCCCGGCGCGGCGGCTGCGCTATATGCTTTTCGCCGGATACGGCGGCAGCGACTACAAGCTGGAAGCGTTCGGTTTTAACGGCCAGTATCCGGCGTTGCTGCCGTTATATCTGCTGCCGCACGTTTTTAATGGGGTCCCCAATGAATTAAACCCCGCCGCGCTGCTGCTGCCCAATGATCCGGTGCTGGGCGATGTTAAGGGCGACGCGGTGCCGGAGGTGGCGGTGGGGCGGTTCATCGCGACAAACGCGGCGGGTTTGTCCAACATGGTCTACAAGACGATCTGGTACGAGATCACAGAAGCATGGAAGGGCACGGCTCTTTTCTTTGCTGACGTGCCGGAAGTCGGAACTGTGTATGACTTCACGGCTATCGCTTCCGACACGTCACTGAATTTCGAAGACGGGGGGTGGACGGCAGACAGGATTTTCGCTGGTCAGGGCGACGCGTCCAGACTTGACCTTTTGTGGAAAAACAGCACTGCACAAACAGGGGCGTATTATAAGTTGCTGTCGGGTGTCGGCTTCTTTTATTTTAACGGTCATTCCAGCGACACGCTGGCAGGCGGGGGAGACGGCACGAAGCATTTTCTCACCAGGGATATTTTGAACGAAGCAGACTGGCCGTTTGCGCCGGCCGCGTTGCTGCTGGGGTGCAGGCTGGGGCGCTGGAACCGCTGCATAGCGAACTCGTACGCGATCAATGCGGCCGGGGTGCGAAAACAGAAGTCCGGTTTCTCGGCGGTGATCAGCCCGGCGGGTTACATGGATCCGGCTGACGCGCGGGACTACTCGCTGGCGTTCGGTAAGGCGGTCGGCGCCGGTGCGCAGCATCTGGGCGACGCGTGGCGCGGGGCTTTTGAGATCATGGGCGGCGCGGCGGCGGAAAGGCTGCGCCACATGACCTTCCTGGGCGACCCCGCCCTGACGGTCAGCGCGGGGCGGACCGCGCGCGGCACACCGTCCGGATGGCTGATCGGGCACGGGCTGACGGGCGACCCGTATGCCGACCTCGCCGATCATGACGAGGACGGGTTCGAGACATGGAAGGAGTATCAGGCTGGCACGAGTCCGTTGCAGGGCGGTGTGCGGCTGCGCGCGCCGGAGGTTACGGGCGTGACGGAGGGGCTGCCGCTGTCGTTCGAGGCCGTGGCGGGTTATGCCTACCGGGTTTTATCCTGCACAAACCTGGCGGCGGGCGTTTGGGAGGCTGTGCCGTGGCGCGCCGGGCCGGGAGAGGCCTGGTCGCAAGATGTGATCTATGGAGATTGGCCCTTGAAGAGTGTGGAGGTTCCTTACGACGCCGGCGAAAAGAGCCGGTTCTATAAAATCGTGTCAGAGTGACGCCAAGGAGGGCGTGTGATGGCGGACAGAAGATACAACCGGGCGGACGACGTGGTTTTGCGGAGCATCGCGGGCGAGGATTTTCTGATAGTCCTGCATGCGGGCGAGTCCAAGATTTACAGCCTGAACAGCATGGGGCTGTGGTTCTGGCGTCAATTGGAGCGGACTGTCACGCGGCAAGCGCTTTTGTCGGAGATGCTGGCGGAATACGAGGTGGAGGAAAGTGTCGCGGCCTCTGAGATCGAAAGGTTTCTGAAGCATTTGGTCGAACGTGGCCTTGCCCGCGAAGACACGGTTCAGGGAACCGAGAATTAGTGCCTTACAAACCAATAACAGCGACAAAAAACAAGTTGTTACACCACGAAGACACGAATGGTATGAAGTACATTTGGAGGATAAATCACCGCTTCGTGCCCTTCGTGTCTTCGCGGTGAAATTTAGGTTGCGGGTTTTGCCAGCATTATTCTTCATGTTATCATGCCGCGGCTTGGGCGGCGCTGGCAGTGTCCCGTTACCGAATCAGAAACGGGGTTGC
>CAYRZP010000040.1:0-16716 GCA_964428885.1 uncultured Lentisphaeraceae bacterium | reverse complement strand
GCGGCGTCATGACGGCGACCGCCTACGGCAAGGGCGTCAAGGCCGCCTGCATCGACGGCGGCATCCGCGACACCAAGCAGATTCTTGAAAAGCCCTTTCCGGTCTACTACAAGTATCGCATACCCAATGGCTCGCTCGGCCGTTGCCTGATCACGCATTACCAGATCCCGATCAAGATCGGCGATGTGGTTGTCAAACCCGGCGACGTGATCTTCGCGGATTGCGACGGCGTGGTCTGCGTGCCGCGCGATATCGCCTGCGACGTGCTGTTGCGCGCCGAGGAGATCCGCGAGAACGAGAAGAAGATCTTCGGCTGGGTCGCCAGCGGCGAGAGCGTCAAAGAAATCACCGACAAGGGCGGCTATTTCTGAAAAAGCGGTCCTTCGCAATGGCTGAACCGGCTATGACGCGCGATGGACACATTTTTTAACAAATCACTGTCAACTCGACCGCTAGTTACACGGAAGGAGCATCATGACCGGAAAGATCGATCCGCTGAATCTTAAAATCACTGATATGCGCTTTGCCGATATCGACGGCGCGCCCAAACGCTGCACGCTGATTAAGATATTCACCAATCAGGGCCTGGTCGGTTACGGCGAAGCGCGCGACGCGTCGAGCCGCACCTATGCCGCCATGCTGAAAAGCCGCATTATTGGCGAAAACCCGTGCAATGTTGAAAAAATATTCCGCCGCATCAAGCAGTTCGGCAGCGCTTCGCGTCAGGCCGGCGGTGTCTGCGGCATCGAAGTCGCGCTCTGGGATTTGGCCGGCAAAGCCTGGGGCGTGCCAGTGTGGCAACTTCTCGGCGGCAAATTCCGCGACCGTGTCCGCATCTATTGCGATACCGATTCCGAGGGCGGCGGCCGCGATATGGGAAAAGCGCTCAAAGCGCGCATGGCCCAAGGTTTCACCTTTCTTAAAATGGATCTCGGCATCGAGCTGCTGATGGACAAACCCGGTTGCCTGAGCGCGCCCGGCGGTTTTCTTGAAACCATGCGCCACTATAAAAAGAGCGTCTTCAGCACACCCCACGGATCGATTGACCCGCGCGCCATGCGCGGCGAAGCCTATGAACTGTTCAGCACCGCCCATCCTTTCACCGGCATTCACATCACTGAGCAGGGTCTCGCTTTTCTGGAACAGTATGTGGCCGATGTCCGGGCCGAAATCGGCTATGAGATCCCGCTGGCCATCGACCATATCGGGCATGTTCCTTTGGAGGACTGCATCAAGCTCGCGCGCCGTCTTGAGAGGTTCAATCTAGCGTGGATGGAAGACCCTCTGCCGTGGCAGATGACCGATCAATACGTTCGTCTGGCGCAAGCTACCGCCACCCCCATCGCGACAGGCGAGGACATCTATCTCAAAGAGAACTTCATGCCGCTGCTGCGGTCCGGTGCCTGCGCCCTGATACATCCGGACGTGCTTTCCGCCGGCGGCATTCTGGAAACAAAAAAAGTGGGCGACCTGGCGGAAGATCACGGTGTCGCCATGGCCATCCATATGGCCGAAAGTCCGGTCGCGTGCATGGCGGCCGTGCATGTCGCGGCAGCCACGCGCAACTTCACTGCGCTTGAAGTGCATTCCGTTGATGTTCCCTGGTGGGAAGATCTTGTTCACGGGCTGCCTAAGCCGCTGATTGATCAAGGCTACATCAATGTCCCGAACGCGCCCGGACTGGGTATCGAAGCGCTCAACGAAGCGTTGATCACCAGGCAAAAACATCCTGATTTCCCCGCGCCTTGGGCCCCTACGGATGAATGGGACAAAGAGTGGTCCAACGACCGCCAGTGGAGCTGAACGTCCCCCGTCTCCAGGCGCAGGCGGAAGCGTGTGGGCGAGCGTCCTCACGAGCCGCTGTATCCGTCCCCTCTAGGCATCCGGCCAAAGCTGCGCGGCCTGCTCGCGCAGCTTGTATTTCTGGATTTTCTGGCTCGCGGTCATTGGATAAGTTTCGACGAACACGACATATTTCGGGATTTTGAACCAGGCAATCTTGTTGCGGCAGAAATCCTTGACATCCTGCTCGGTGATCCCGGAGCCCGGCATGCGGATGACGAACGCGACCGGTTGCTCGCCGTACTTTTTACTGGGCACCCCCACGACCTGCACGTCCTGCACACCCGTCATGTGGCCAATGAAATCCTCGACCTCTTTAGGCGAAATATTTTCGCCGCCGCGGATGATCAGGTCTTTCAAACGCCCGGTGATGTAGTAGTACCCCTGCTCGTCCATGCGGCCTATGTCGCCGGAATGCGCCCAGCCGTTGGTGTCGATGCAGCGCGCGGTCATCTCCGGTTCCTTGTAGTAGCCGGCCATCACGTTGTAGCCGCGGCAACAGATCTCGCCCGGCTCGTTAATGGCGCAGATCTGACCGGTCTCCGGATTGATGATCGCGACTTCGATGCCGGGCAGCGCCTGTCCGATCGATGTGCACTTGCGCTCAATGCTCGTCTCGAAATAACGGGTCTGTGTCATCACCGGCCCGGTCTCTGTCAGCCCGTAAGGTATCGAAATTTCGCGCATGAACATTTGATCCACGCACTGCTGCATACGCTTGACCGGACAGGTCGTGCCGGACATCAGGCCGGTCCGCAATGATGAAAAATCAAACTTGCTGAAGAGCGGGTGATCAAGCATGGCAATGTACATGGTGGGCACCCCGTAAACCGCCGTGCAGCGCTCTTTCTCAACCGACATCATGACGTTAACGGCGTCGTACTTCTCCACCAACACCATGGTCGCGCCATGGTTGATGCAGGCCATCACGCCAAGCACGCATCCGAAGCAGTGGAAGAGAGGCACCGGAATGCAAACGCGGTCAGCCGCCGAAAGGTTCTGGCACGCACCGATCCAGAAACCGTCGTTCGCGATGTTGGAATGGGTGAGCTGCACACCCTTGGGGAAGCCGGTGGTGCCGGAGGTGTACTGCATGTTCACGATGTCATGGCAGTTCAGCTCGCTCTGGAGCGCCACATAGGCGGTACGCGGCGTCTGCACCGCCAGTGCAAACAGCTCGTTGATCGAGTACATGCCGCGATGCTTCTCAGGGCCGAGGAAAAAAACCCGTTTCAGGTGCGGGTAGCGCCCGGACACGAGCTGGCCCCGCGGCTGCTCCTTGAGTTCAGGAATCAGCTCATATAGCGTCTGCACATAGTCGGTGTCACGGAACCCGTTGATCAGAAAGAGGTTTTCGGCATCCGACTGCTTGAGCGCAAAGTCGATCTCCGCCGACTTGTAGTTAGTGTTGAGCGGCAGCAGAATGGCGCCTATCTTGGCGGCCGCGAACATCAGCGGAATCCAGTGCGGCACATTGGTGGCCCACAGCGCGATCTTCTCGCCGCGCCGGACGCCAAGCGCCATCAGGCCGCAGGCCAGACGGTCAACCTCTTCGCCGAACTCGTACCACGTCAGTCGGAAGTCGCGATCCGCATAGACCAGGGCATCCTGCGGGCCGCAGCGCGCGATCGTCTGATCGAGCAACTGCCCGAGCGTGTAGGCCCGCTCCGCCGGCAGATTGTTCCACGGCACGGCGGTAGAAACCGATTGCTTGAAAGGCGGCTGGCTCGGCGCGCTGCCAAGCGGATCAGTCAACTTAAACAGCGTTTGTTCCATCGTACTGACCCCGAGACTTAGATGGGCATGAAAACAACCGCATAGATCGTAGCCTGCTTGCCGTTCGCGGCGCTGACCCGGTGCTGCACAACCGAGTTGTAGTAGGCCGAATCACCTGGTTTGAGAACATGCGTCTCGCCACCGTAAATCAGAACGACCTCGCCCTCAACCGCTATGATCAGCTCTTCGCCTTCGTGCGATGAAAGCTGGGCGTCGGCATCGCCTTCGATCTGTATGCGGAACGGCTCCATGTGCCGGTCGGTCTTGCCGCGCCCCAGCGGGACATAGCGGAACCCGCCGGAGGCACACGCCTTATGCGACACCTGCTCGCCGGCGTGTTCGTTGGCGCGCACGATCAGCGGATCAGCCTTGTACTGGTCGTCCATAAAGGTCCCCAGGCGCTGGCCAAAGGCCCGCGCGAGCTTGACCAGCACACCCAGTGCCGGATACACTTCGCCGGCCTCGACCGCCGCGACCACTGCCGCACTGACCCCTGATTTCTCCGCCAGAGTCTCCACTGTCATGTTCTGGCGTTCGCGGTAGGCCCGCACGCGCTCAGCCACTTTACACCCGTCAGCCATAAACACACACTCCTAGCGTAAGCCGCTCGTCCTCGACCGGCCCAAATAGACCGAGCATTAGCCCCAGACGATCACTAGTGAACATTTCTTTGATTTTGACAGATCGAGCTATGACCGTCAATCCTGTCATTTTTAGGTGCGCACGGGCTACCCGCCAGTGCAACACCTGATGTTTTGAAAACGGCCACGCGGTGAAACGCACTTCCTTCATGTGAAAACAAGGAAGGAGACAAAGTGTCTTACACGCGCGTGACAAGTGAAGAGCGCAGGCTGATCTACGAATGGCGGCAAGCCGGAAAAGGCATCCGAGAGATATCTGAGATTCTCGGACGTTCCCCGTGAACGGTGAGCCGTGAGATCCGCCGGAACACGGGAGCAAGGGTTACAGGCCCAGGCAGGCGCAGGATTTGGCCTCGGCCCGCGCCAGGCGGGCCGGGCCGAGGCGTTTCACCGGGGAGGTGCGGTTGCATGCCGGGGAGAATCTGCGGAAGGGCTGGGCTCCGGAGGCGGTGTGCGGGCGCACCGGGCTTGAGGGCCGTCCCCACGTGCGCAAGGATACGCTCTACAGGCACGTGAACGCTGACGCGAAGGCGGGCGGCACGGGCAACGTGAATAGGCGGACAGGCTGGCAAAAAAGGAGCAAATAAACAGTATACAAAAAAACCCCAATAAAACCGGGGTTTTATCGGGGTAAAGCTTGGGGCGAAAAACGGGACTCGAACCCGCGACCAACAGAACCACAATCTGCCGCTCTACCAACTGAGCTATTTTCGCCATCGGAAAACGCAAAGAGAATACCAAATGCCGCCGTAAAATCAAGCCGCGGTTTTTCGCGATCCTTTAACAAATATTGGAGCGAGCCTGAGCTTGCCGCCTTGAACAATAAAAGCTATATTCAAAACCGGTTAACGCATGAGCTACTTCATCCTTTTTTTCCACATCCTGGCGCTTTTCTTCTGGGTCCGGCTCTGGTCGGCGCCCGTAAGGGAGTTTTATTTCAACCCTTTCCTCTCGGGCACCGTCAAGCTGACCGACTCGGTTCTCGATTTCCTCAGGCCTGTGCTATATATGCCCGCGCGGGGCGCGGCCTTTTGCCTCATGGTTTTCATTGTCGTCTTCAAGACCGTGGCGCTCTACCGCTTGAACGTCGGATGGAACATAACGGTCGGCACCTATTTTACTTTTTCACCGCCAGCCGCCGCCAATCCGGCCGCGCCGATCCTGTTATTCAGTTTCATGCAGACTGCCATATTCATAGTCCGGCTTTGGACGGTGTGTCTGCTGGTGAGATTGATCACTCCGGCTTGCCGCTCGACGCGCGCCTTGGAGGCGCTGGGGTTTTTCTGCCGCCCGTTCTCTTGGGTGCCCCTCGCCCTTCAGCCTCTTGCGCTGCTGGCGCTGCACGGCGTGATCGCGTTGATTCTGACCCGGACCGGCGTTCTTGGGATCACCCCCCACCCGCTGGGCGAGCCGCGCCCCTCGGCCCTTTCGCCCTTCCTGCAAGGAAACTTTGCGTTGCAAATGTTGAAAACCGGCTGGCTGGCTGCGCTTTCGTTCTCGGACGGGCTGATGCTGCTGACACGCTGCCTTTTCGCGCTGATCATCGGCAACCTGCTGGCCGCGCTCACGCGGGCGCAAGGGATGATCCTCATATGCAGCGAGGGCGTCGAAATGCTGCTGGGCCGTTTCGCGCGGCGCGGCGCGGCAGGCATGGGCTTTGATTTCACCCCGCTCATTTTTTTCTTTGTGGTGGACCTGATGTACAACAGCGTCTGCCAGGTCCTGCTCAGGCTCATCCACTCGCCGATGTTCAACTGAGCAGGTATCCTAACACAAACGAAGAAGAATCAATATGAACTGGCTGATTTCAGCGAAAGACGGCTGCGTCATCACGGTCAAAGTCACGCCACGCGCCGCGAAGTCGGAAATCGCGGGCGCGGAAACTGAGTGGCTGCGCGCGCGCGTCAAAGCCCCTCCGGTGGACGGCAAGGCCAACGCCGCGCTGATTGAGCTCTTGTCGGATGTTTGCCGTGTGCCAAAACGCGACATTTCCGTGATCGCCGGTTGCTCGGCGCGCCTTAAACGCATCCACATCAAAGGTGTCGCCGCCGACGCCGTTGCAAAAATTATTTCGTCTGTCTTTTTGCCACCTGTTGTGGCAAACTGATTGCAGATGAGTAATGTTTGGCTTATGCGCGTACAGCTCATTTCAAGCGGTAACGGGGGAATCGTATGAACTATCGGCAACTGGGACACTCGAAATTGAACGCGTCGGTCGTCGCGCTGGGCACGTGGTCGGTCGGCGGCGGACCGTGGTGGGGCGATTCGGACGATGCCGAATCTATCCGCGCCATCCACGCTTCGCTGGACGCGGGGGTCAACCTGATCGACACCGCGCCTGTCTATGGCTTCGGCCACAGTGAGGAGATCGTCGGTCGCGCGCTCGCGGGCCGACGCGACGATGTTATGGTAGCCACCAAGTGCGGCCTCTGGTGGGGCGACGATACCGGCGTAGTGCACTTTGAGCAGAACGGCAAGACGGTTCGGCGCTGCTTGGAACCGCGCACCCTCCGCATCGAGGTCGAGGCCAGCCTGCGCCGTCTCGGAACCGACCGCATTGACTTGATGCAAACGCACGCGCAGGCCTTGGAACCGTTCAAGACCCCGATCGAAGACACGATGGCTTGCCTGATGGCGCTGCGCCAGCAAGGCAAGATCCGCGAGATCGGTGTCTCGAACTGCACACCGGCGCAGATGGACGAGTACCGCGCGGCCGGCGTGATCGTGACCAACCAGCCGCGTTACAGCATGCTCGACCGGCGCATCGAACGCGACCTGCTGCCGTACTGTATCGAACACGCGATCGGCATCCTGGCCTACTCGCCGCTGGAGCAGGGCCTCCTCACCGGCAAGATTGGCATGGACACGGTCTTCCCGCCGGAAGCCTTCCGCAACAAGCTCGCCTGGTTCGCGCCGGAACGCCGGCGCGGTGTGCTGGATCTTCTGGCCGGCTGGCGGCCGATAACCGAGACCTACGCCTGCACGCTGGCGCAGCTCGTGATCGCGTGGACGGTCGCGCAGCCCGGCATCACGGTCGCGCTGTGTGGCGCGCGCAAAGTCGCCAACGCCATTGAAAACGCCGGGGCCGGCGCGCTGGCGCTCAAGCCTGCCGACCTTGAGCGCATGCGCCGCGACATCGAAGCGCTCGCCCCGCTTGTTCTGCCGTAACCGCAGCGGGCTAAGGGGGGCGCATCCACGTTGCATTGATCTGCCCAATATCCCGCGGCAATGGGGTGTCCGAGACATCCGCCCCTACTTGCTGAAGCTTCAACCCTGTGTCGCAAAGGTAGCGCGGAACGTCTCGGACCGCGCACGGACAAGTCAACGCAACGGGGATGCACCCGGCTAACAGAAGGATAGTAAATTTTATTTCCTGAACCGCAACAAGGGCTTGCAAACAGGACGGAAATCCGACATCATATTGCGACTTTTTTCAAGCAGGAAAGACATCGGAGGTTTTTTTCATGGGCACAGGCCGTACACTTAACAAACATCCCCGCACACGCCCCATCAAGAGCCCGAGCGAAAAGCTGCGGCGTTCCAAGGCACAGCGGGCGCGTCTGGTGAAATTAGGCGTGGCAGCCGACACCGTCGCCAAAATGCAGCCGGAAAATGTCCGTAAGATGTTGTTGAAGCCGGCCAAAGTGCAAAAGCAGCTTGCCGCTAAAGCCGTCTGACGACAAGAGCGCTCAGTCTGGCCACATCTCCCTTATAACTTGAGCCTTGGGAGTTAAAGGTTAAGAGTTACGTGCCAGTTTTAGATCCTGATTCCTAACTTCTGCTTTCGGCGCGTTCGGTCTCGCTAAGTTGAACCGCACCACCTGCCGCCTGTCGGTAGACGGCTGCAACGGCGGCTGCCATTGCAGCCAGCGTGTGACGACCCAGCTCTTCACGGCCGCGCCGCGCCAGCCGTTCGCGCAGCCCCGCGTCGCGCAACACCCGCAGCAGGCCGTCGCACAACGATTCGGCGCTGCCGGCTTCTGTCAATATGCCGTTGGCTCCGTCGACAATCAGGTCGCAAATGCCGCCCACGCGCGCGGCCACCACCGGGACGCCTGCCTGAAAAGCTTCCAACACAACATAAGGGCACCCCTCCCAGAGCGACGGCACCGCCACAACATCCATCTGCCGCATCAGTGAAACGGCATCGCTCTGCCCATAGGCGCCAGCCAGCCGCACATGCGACGACAAGACCATACGCCGGATCATTTCTGACAGTTTCGGGGCCAAGTCACCGTCGCCGTAGAAAGTGAAAAAAGTTTGCGGCATATGCGAGATCACTTCCGCCGCCGCATCCAAAAGCGTGTCAGGGGCTTTCTGCAACGCAAGCCGCCCGAAAAAACCGATCTGCAACACACCGGTGTTGCGGATCACAATATCACGTTCGTCACCGGGCATGACACCGTTCGGGATCAACCGCACCCGGTTTGGCGCATAGCCGAGCGTAAGGCACGCCTGACGCTCCTCATCGGACACAGCGATAATCACCGCCGTCCAATTCGCCAGAAACCGCTCGATCAGCCTGTAAAAGCGGCTGATAAAACGCCTGCGGCGCATCAGGAACGGCATGCCGTGCGGCGTGTAGACCACCGGCACACCACAGAGCATGCCGGCAATACGCGCCAGAGCCCCGGCCTTGGAGCTGTGCGCATGTACCACTTCCGGCCGGATGGCCCTAATGCAGGACACCAGACGGCACAGGCTCAGCAGGTCGCGGAAAGGCGATATGTCGCGCCGCATCGGTATTTCATGCGCCGTGATCCCGCGCTCCGCATAGAGCTTCAGGTCATGGCGGAAATCAGGATCGCGGAGGCAGGAGACCGCCAACTCTAGACGGAACTCCGACGGATCGAGCGTCATGGCCAGATCCCGCAAATGCCGACGCGTGCCGCCCTCTGTCGCCTCCATAACCTGTAAAACGCGGTTCACCCGTATCACCCTCCTAAAGGCACCGGCAAAGGCCCGCCCGATCAGCGCTGAAAAAATATTCCCGGCTGGCTTGATACCAGCCAACGAATTAGATAATATAAAATACTTTCTAACAGATCAAAGAATTTAGGTAGATGATTATGCCAGTGATTTTGGGCTTGCCCAAAGGTAGTTTGCAGGAAGCGACCTTCAACATGCTGCGGAAAGCCGGCTTCAATGTTAAAGCCGGCGAGCGTTCCTACGTGCCCAGCGTTGACGACCCTGACCTGCAATGCCGCCTGATACGTCCACAAGAGATTTCGCGTTATGTCGAACTCGGCCTGTTGGATGCGGGCATTACCGGGTTCGACTGGATTTACGAGAACAACTCGGATGTGCATGAGGTCGCCGAGATGTGTTATTCCAAAGCCACCTCGCGTCCGGTGCGCTGGGTCTTGGCCGTGCCCAACAACTCGGCGATACAAAGCGTCAAGGACCTGCAGGGCAAACGCATCGCCACCGAAGCAGTGGGTCTGACACGCCGTTATCTTGAACAGCACGGCGTGGAGGCCGAGGTGGAATTCTCGTGGGGCGCGACCGAGGTCAAGGCGCCTGAACTGGTGGACGCGATCGTGGAACTTACCGAGACCGGTTCGTCGCTGCGCGCCAACGGCCTGCGCATTGTCGACACTGTCCTCACTTCAACCACCCGGCTGATAGCCAACCGCAAGGCTTGGGAGGTTGCGGAAAAACGCGCCAAGATCACACAGGTCGCCATGCTGCTGCAAGGCGCGCTGGCCGCCGAGGCACGGGTCTTGATCAAACTGAACGTCCCTTCCGCCAAACTGGACGAGATCACCGCCATCCTGCCTTCGTTGCACGCCCCGACCGTCAACAAGCTCCACGACGCGGAATGGTACGCGGTCGAGTCTGTGGTCGAGGAGAAGGTAGTGCGCGACATCATCCCCCCGCTGCGCGCCGCCGGCGCGGAAGGAATTATCGAGTTGCCTTTGAACAAAGTGATTTTTTGAAAAAAACGCGTTGGTGCCTGCCTTGGCGCCAACGCAATTCCAGGAGAAACAAAGTGGGTTCCATAAAGAAAAAGCGCCGCGCCAAAATGTCGAAGCACAAATACCGCAAACGCCTTAAATCTCAGCGCCACAAGAACAAATAAGCCGGCGCGGCGCCATGTGTTCCCGGCAGGATGGCCGCGGTTTTGCCGGAAATTTATTTGAGTTGCCGTGCCAGTCAAGCCTGGCACGGGTAACTTGTCACCAGCAGGAGCAAGATGATGCGACCGATACGGCAACCAATTTGGCAGTGGTTGGCGGGAACATGTTTTGTCCTGTATCTCTGTTTATTTGCGGCCATGTTGTCCGGCTGCGTTTTTCGCGACGCCTCAACTGTGCCGCCGACTTTCAAGCTGAACGACAGGGAGGCGCGGCAAGCCGGCGCTTTGGCTTTGTACGCCCAAGGCGTACTGCTTGATTCCGGCGACAACGGCAGCGACACGAACGCCGCGAAAGAAGCGGCGCTCGTGGCTTTCCGCCATGCCGCAAAACTTGACCCCGACAATCCCAAGATCACCAAAGCCATCGTCCAGAACCTTTTGGAGCGCGAAAAGGTTGACGAGGCCCTGGAAGCCTTGGAGTTGTTTTTGCTGCGCAACCAAGGGTCGCAGGAAATGCGCTTGGCGGCCGCCCGGGTGGCGGAGGCCGCCGACAGGCCTGCTGACGCCGCCCGGCACTGTCGGATACTGCTCGACGCCCGGCCCGCTGACCGTTTGTTGGCCCCGGCGCTGATACGCCTGTATTTCCTCTCCGGCCAGAATGATCTGGCTCTGTCGCTGATGCGTGAGCAACACGCGCGTTTCCAGGATGACGAGAGCGCGTTACTGCCTGCGAAATGGGCCGTTCATTTCAGCCGTGATGACGAAAGGCAGGACACCGCCATCGAGTGCATCGAAACCGCCAGCGATTTCAGCGTTGACCCTAAATTGCGCTCCGCCTTTGACAGCCTTGCCGCGGAATGCTGGCTCAATCTGGGCCAGACCAACAAGGCCATGTCATGCCTGCTCAAAGCCTACCGCGGCAACGAGGCCGAACCCGCACCGCTGATACGGCTCGGTCGTTTATGGTCTTTGAAACCAGACGCCGCCGCGATCCTCGGCAAGCGCGCTTCGCTTCCGTCTGCGACTCACGTGGACAAGATGGTGCTGGCCGCCATGCGCCAGGCACTGGACGACAAAGACGAGGCCGTCCGGCTCCTGCAAGAGGTTTACGCGATGCGCCTGCGTCAGGGTTATTTTCCAGAACCCGGGTTCTACCTATGGATGGCCTCACTTCTGGAAAGCCAGCGGGCTCTGCCGGAAACCGAAAAGTGGCTGACTAAAGCTTTAAGCGTGCACCCCTACTCGCATGAGCTTCAGAACTTCCTCGCCTACATGTGGGCCGAGCAAGGAACTAATCTCGGCAAAGCCGCTGAAATGATCAACGCCGCCTTGACCGCCCAGCCTAATAACGCCGCATATCTGGACACCAAAGGTTGGGTGCTGTATAAAGAGGGGCGCTGTTATGAAGCCCTTCAATATCTGCTCAAGGCCGCTGAAAATGACAACCAAGAGCCTGTGATCTTGGACCATGTCGGCGATACGCTGCTGGCCGTTGGACGAAAAAGCGAGGCGGTTTCGTTCTGGACGCAAAGCCACAAGTTCGACCCTCAGCCGACCGTCGCCGAGAAACTGCGCCGCCACGGCGCGCCTGTCCCGGAAACGACGCCGTAAGCCAAGCCCGCGCGTTATTAAACATGGTCTGCCCGCAAATCATCGTGCCATAAAACATGTCGCCTTTTTATAAGACCCCCTATTACCCCAGTTTCGACCGGATGACTCCGGAAAACGCCGCCGCCTCTTTTAAATCCATTCTCCGAGAGGCCAATGCGGCCGTTGACGCCCTTGAGCGCGACGCCCCGGCAAGCTGGACCGGACTGATGCGTCCTGTTTATGACGCATGCTACCCTGTCTACGATGCCTGGACCATGCTCTGCCACATGCTTTCGGTAATGAACAACGAAGCCTGGCGCGAGGCGCATGAGCAGATACAACCCGCCATCGTGGCTTTCAGTCTGCGCGTCAGCCAGAGCCGACCTTTTTACGAGGGCTACCTGGCCCTGCGCGCGGAAGACAGCCGAACCAAAACACTGTCTACGGCGCGACACCGCATCTTGTCACGCGCCATAATGGACGCTGAAATGGCAGGCGTCGGGCTCGCCCCGTCCGCAAGGTCGCGTTTCAACGCCATCCAGACCGAGCTCGCCCGCCTTGCAGCCGATTTTCGCAACAACCTGCTTGATGCCACAAAATCGTTTTCGTTGCTTCTCACAAAACCCGCCGAGGTTGAAGGGTTGCCTCAATCGCTGTTGGCGATTACGGAAATGGCGGCCCGCCGCGACGGACCGGAGCAAGGGCGGGCAGCGAGCGGCAAGGGCCCGTGGAAGATCACCCTGGACACTGCGGTCTACCTGCCTTTCATGAAACACTGCCGGAACCGGCAGGCCCGCGAGAGTCTCTACAGGGCATTTATCGCAAGAGCTTCGCGCGCCCCTTGCGACAACACCCAACTGACCGAACGGATCATCGCACTGCGCCATGAACTCGCCGCCTTGCTGGGATACCCCACCTATGCCGACCTCAGCCTTGCGGACAAATGCGCGAAGAATGTCAGGGCTGCCGATCAGTTGATCGCTGATCTTGCCGCAGCGACACGCGCGCCGGCCGAACGCGAGATCGTTGATCTTAAAGCGTTTGCACGGGCATCAGGTTTTAATGATGACCGCTTGCAGCCCTGGGACATGCCTTTCTGGACCGAAAGACAGCGCGAAGCCCTTTACGGATACAGCGAGGAAGAAATCAGCCGTTACTTCCCCTTCCCCCGCGTGCTGGAGGGCATGTTCGCGCTCGCCGAAAAACTGTTCGGCATCGTCATTATAGCCGCTGACGGCGAGGCGGCGGTATGGCATCCCGATGTGCGGTTTTTCAAAGTGTACGACAAGGACACCACGCCTTTGGCCTGTTTTTACCTTGATCCCTACAGCCGCCCGGACACAAAAAGTGGCGGTGCCTGGATGAACGCTTTCCGCACCCGCGACCGCGCTCCTGACAACCGCCTGCAGTTGCCAATGGCGGTGCTGGTATGCAATCAGAGCGTGCCGCTGGACGGACGACCGTCCATGATGCGCTTTAATGAGATAACAACCCTTTTCCATGAATTCGGCCATGCGCTTCAACACATGCTCACGACCGTGGAAGACCCGCAATCGTCAGGCGTCAACGGCATTGAGTGGGACGCTATCGAAATCGCCAGCCAGTTCATGGAGAACTGGTGTTATGACCGTGACACGGTCAGGCGTTTGAGCCGTCACGCCGAAACCGGAGATTTTTTGCCTGACGCGCTTTTCGACAAGCTGGTCTCTGCCAAAAACCATTTCTCCGCCAACAATATGCTGCGCCAGCTTTTCCTGGCCGCCACGGACATGGATCTATATGCCCGCTACCCGCGCCCGGAATGGCCCGATGCCGACGCGGTGAAATGCCGTAACGCCGCGCTTTTTTTACCGACCAGCCTTTTGCCTGAAGACCGCTCCCTTTGTGCCTTCAGCCATATTTTCGCGGGGGCTTATGCCGCCGGATACTACAGCTACAAATGGTCGGAGCTTTATTCCGCAGAGGCTTTCGCGGCTTTCGAGGAGGCCGGACTGGACAACGATGCGGAAATGCGCGCCGTCGGACAGCGTTTCCGATCAACTTTGCTGGCGCTGGGAGGCGGCGCTGATCCTGTTGATGTTTTCAAAATGTTCCGGGGGAAAGCGCCAACCGCCGCTGCCCTGCTGCGCCACTCCGGTCTTAAATAGCCCGGCTTGTTTTAGCAGAATCTTTGTGTCATACTGTTTTTTTCAGAAACATAGGATTACCAGTAAACATGCTCCGATCGCTTTTCAAAAAAAAGAATAGGTTAGTCATCAGGGAACGCGCGAAACACTGCATATCGCGTTCGAACATAGACCCGGACGCACTGAAAGTGCTCTGCCGTCTTGCCAATACCGGGCATATCGCATATCTTGTCGGCGGCAGTGTCCGGGACCTTTTGCTAGGGCGCACGCCGAAAGATTTCGACATCGGCACTGACGCCAGTCCCAATCAGATACGCCGTCTCTTCCGCAACTGTTTCTTGATCGGGAAGCGCTTCCGTCTGGCCCATATCGTGTTCGGGCGCAAAATAATCGAGACCAGCACTTTTCGCCGCCAGCCGGAAAGCTGCGACTCTGACAACGGGGTCTACCAGACCGAAGACAACACCTTCGGCTCTCCTGAAGAGGACGCCAAAAGGCGCGATTTCACCGTCAACGGATTGTTTTATGACATCAAGACCTTCAGCGTCATTGATTATGTCGGCGGCCTTGATGACCTTGAGCGCAAGACCATGCGCTGCATCGGAGACCCCGACATACGTTTCCGCGAGGATCCGGTCCGCATGATGCGCGCCGTCAAGTTCGCCGCGCGCCTGGATTTCACGATTGACAGATGCAGCCAGAAGGCCATATTTGAACACCACGCCGACATCCTCAACGCTTCTGTGCCGCGCGTCTGCGAGGAGGTGTTCCGGCTATTCACTTATAACTCGTCGTGCAAAGCCTTCAAACTGCTTTGGGAATATAAGCTGATGCAGGATCTGCTGCCTGACATACACAAATATGTCGAAGGCAGCGGCAGGCACAAATCCATTCTCTGGAACTATCTTGCGGCGCTCGACTCCATGCCGTCTGATGACGCCAGCGTATCTAACGGCGTGCGCATGGCCGTGCTGCACTACCCGCTTTTTCTCGAGCTCCTTAATAAAGCCGAGGCCGAGTGTCCGGCAGGACGTGTCAACCGGCAGCATGTCATACGTATGGCATTGCATTCGGCCGCGCATGCCCTGCACATTCCTAAAGCCACCTTCTTCACCGCCATGACCCTGATTGACGTCCAGCGCCGCTTCACGGAACCGCCCAGAAAAGGCCGCGCGCAACGTTTCGCGACGCACCCTGTCTTTCCGGAAGCTCTGGCGTTCCAACGCATTTTGTCAGCCGCAGAACATAGCGACACTTCCGTGTTGGACCAATGGCGGGCGTTTTACGAACAGGCAGCCGCAACCCGGCAGACGCGGCGCATGGACGAACCCGGAACTGATGAGATTGACGAGGCCCGGGACGCCGAGCCGGAATCGCCGCGACGGCGGCGGCGCAGGCCGCGGCGGCGCAAAGGCGACCGGCCGTCATCGGCCGCATTCCCTTCAGGGCAGGCAGACACTACTGCCGCCCCCTCAAAAATAACGGTCAAAGAGGTCGCTGACACCGATCACGCGCAATAGTCAGTTCAAACGTATCCGGCCCGCCATCCGCATCAGCGCGACAGTGGCAACGGCCGCCACCGCCAGCAGCACCAAACCCAACGCCAGCATTCCGTAAATAATGTAGCCGATGCCGAAAAGCGCGGACCAGACCGCCAGACACCCGACCATCATGCAGAGCAGGCCGGTCGGCACATCCCAGCCTGTGGCCGCGTTGGGCAGAGCCGAAGCCGCCGCAACCTTGCGCCAGCCCGGGCCGCCCGCGCGGATCTTGCTGCAAAAACGCTCCAGCACATCCTGCCGCTCAGGCGGGGTCAGATAAGTCACCGCGAGCCAGCCCGCGGTTGTCACCAGGATACCGATCACCAGTTTCCAGGAGCTGTAGTCCATCACATCGAAAAGCCGCGCCCCGCGCATCGCCTCCTCAAGCCCCGCCGGCCCCGCCCCCCACTGGAAGAAGCATGCGACCGCAAAGGAGATTAGCATGGCGGAGATTTCGCTCCAGGCGTTAATGCGCCACCAGAACCAGCGCAAGATGTAGAGCAGACCCGTGCCCGCGCCGATCTGCAGCAGAATGTCGAACGAATCCTTGGCGTTGCGCATCCAGAGCGCGACCACCCCGGAAAGGACCAGCAACGCCAGCATTGTGCCCCGCCCAACGGCGACCGCCTGTTTAGGCGAGAGGTCACGCTTCACAAAGCGGGCGTAAAAGTCCTGAACCACGTAGGAAGACCCCCAGTTCAGATGCGTGGCGATAGTCGACATGTAGGCTGCTATCAGCGAAGCCACAATCAGACCGATCCAGCCCTTGGGCATGGTCGAGATCATGCCGGGATAGGCAATGTCATTGCGCAGGAACTGGTCTTCGACTTCAGGGAAGGCGCGCGCCAGACTGCCCACACCAGCAGCATCGGCCTTGGCCTGGCGCACCTGCAGACGCTCGTCCTCCGGCATCTTGGTTTTAGCCGCGGCGTACTGCGCGACTAACGCGGGGTTCGCCGCAAGCCATTCGTCCGCCTTCGCGCGCTCCGTCGCCGGGGTCACGGGAAATTGCACCAACGAGACCAACGCCACAATGATCCAAGGCCAGGGACGCATGGCGTAGTGCAGGAAATTGAAGAGCAGCGTGGCCCCCACCGCGTTCTTCTCATCCTTCGCCGACA
>CAYRZP010000039.1:9708-17087 GCA_964428885.1 uncultured Lentisphaeraceae bacterium | reverse complement strand
ACCGTGACCCCTTGCACGCCGTTCTCGCCGCTGTCCTGTATGCCGTCGTTGTCCGTGTCCAGCCAGACATAATCGCCCACCGAGGAGAGTTGCGGGCCGGCGCACTCCTGGCTCGGGCCGCAGAGATAGCCGCTGGCGAAGCCGTTCCCGGCCTTGAGTGCCACCTGCATGGGGGCGGCCGCGTAGTTGCCGTTGACGGTGAAGTAATAGTGGCGTGTGGCGTTATCGTCAAAGCCGAGGTCGAACTTTAGGCCGATCACGCCGGTCGTGGGGTCGCCCTTGGGCACTCCGGGGAAACTACCGGGCTCGGGCATGCCCGCCTTGTACATGCGGGAGTCAAAGTCCGTGCCGTTCCACATGCCGGCGCCGAGGATGCGTATGTCCGCGCACATCATCGCGAAGTCCACGTGGCTGATCGCGGGTTTTCTGCCTGAGTTTATGGTGTAGAACCAGGTTGACTGCCCGGGGGCGGGGTCGTCATTCAGCACGCCTTTGAACTCTGCCGTGTGGTTGGCGATCGTGATAGGGCCGTTCGCGCACTGCGAGCGCGCGGCCAGCGGAGACAGCGCCGCGCAGAGCGCGGCCAAGCAAACTAATTTTGCGCAAACAGCATGGATACTCATCGCGCACCTCTTTTTCTCGATATGTCCGGAAGCCTTCAACAACCGCGGCCCCTGATGGCGGCAGTACATCTGCCTTTGCGGCGCGGGTCTGTTATGGCTTTCCAAGTCACCATAAAGTATCTCAAAAACATGGCAAGCCGTCTATAGCAATGTTGCAGAATTGAAAAAGTTTCGGCGCTGAAAAGCCGACCGCCCGGGGCTCCGCTCCGGGCGAAAACGGGAGGATAACTGAACGCTGAACGCACAACGTTCAACGTTCAACGCTCAACGCACAACGTTCAAGTTATAGGTAAGGAAGGGTTAGGGCAGGTTCAGGCGGAGGCGGTAGAAGCGGGCCTTGTGCAGCGGCGCGCCGGTGTCGGACCACTGCATCTGCCCCTGGCCGTGGGCGGCTTCCCAGGGGCCGTTGGTGGTGCTGTCGGCGGCCGCCGTCAGGGAGGTCACCGCGATGACCGCGTAGCTGCGTCCGGCCGCGACGCTCCAGGTCAGGTCCATGCCTCCGGCAGTCGGCTCGGCCGCTATGAAGCGCAGCACGCTGTCCGGGTCTTTCGGGTCGGTGCCGCAGAAATACTCGTCCTTGTTGCTGACGCCGTCGCTGTCGCTGTCCGCGTCCGGATCCATGCCGCCGGGGAAGTGCAGGCCCTCCCAGGCGTCGGCCACGCTGTTCGCGTTCGCGTCGACCGGTTCGAGGAGCAGTGTGCCGAGATCGAGCTGAGATCCGGCGGGCGCGTTGCTGACGGCTCCCGGCAAAGCGTTGGTGTGGTAGCCGGTGAGCGCCACGCTGAGATGCCAGTCGCAGGCGCCGAGGGTTATGCCGGCGGGCAGCGAGCCGCCAGGGGCGGTCTGCCACGGGGTGCGGTAGCTGGTGAGGATCACGCTGCCGTCCACGACGGTGCCGGTGAGGCTGCCGCTGGCAGCGGTGAAGGCGATCTGGGCGTCCGCCAGGAACGCGCCGGTCCAGGCGTCGCGCACCACGCCGGAGGTCACGGCTAGAGTGGAAAGCATCTCGAAGCCGGCCATGGCCCAGCCGCCTGCCACCGTGACCAGGCGCGGGTTGGCGTAATAAATGTTGGTGAGCGAGCCGATCTGGTCAGGCGTGTAAGGGTCTTCGCGCGGCATGAAGTCGTCCGGCACCGGTACCGTCACCAGATATGTGCCGTTGGTCAGGCCGGAGCAGACCACGAAGACCGAGCCGTCGAACTCGACCTCGCCGTAGCCTTCCACAGTGGCGGTCGAGTTTTCGGGCAGGGCGCTGGTGTAGACATCGTCAAGCCCCAGGATGATCAGGGAGTTCAGCCCGTCGGCAGCGGTGATGTAGACACTGAACTCATAGGTTCCGACCGTGTCCTCGCTGGCCGCGTCGGTGGAGAGGCGGGCCCAGTACCAGCCGCTTTTGGTCACGTCGATGCCGGTGTATTCGCCCAGGTCGCTGCCTTCATCGTCAACATGTCCGCCGTCGACAAGTTCCAGCGCACCGTCAGACATTTGGCGGTAGAGGTCGATCACGGTGTCGAGCCGGTCGCTGAGGTGGACGGTTTCGATATCGTAATAGACTAGGTTGGTGACGAGGTAGAAACGCACCCAGTCCACGTCGTCAGAGGTGTGGAAGTTATGGATTTGCGGCAGGCCGTGATAGAGCGACGCTTGGCTGGCCGTGCCGTCCGGCTCGAAGGCATCGGCCAGGATGACTTCGGACTGCACGGGCGCGGAGATTTCCCCGGCAATGTCCCGGGCGTAGAAGGTCAGCCCGTATGATCCTGGCTGGGTAAACGCCTCACTGGTGGCTTCATAGCGCGAGGAGGTGCTGTTCCAGGCCAGTTCGATGACCGGCAGGTCCGCCGTGCCGCTGAAGCCGGGCGGCGTGACCGTGCACCAGACGTTGGAGACAGGATACATGCCCGCCACCTCGGATGCCCACAAGGTGACGGACGCGCCCGGCGCCGCCAGCACGGCGGCGGGCATGACATTACCGATCACGGGCATGTCGGCGCCGGTCACGAAGGCGCAGCCGATGTGGGTGTCATCGGCCAGCAGGCCGTCGACATTCTTTTCATTGGCAGCTCCGTTAAGGGTGTCGTCCAGCTCCGCCCGCTGCCGTGTGCCGCCGGAGACACGGCGGATGGCGCGCCTGGCGGCGGTGTGGGCGTCGCCGAGGGTCTCGCCGGCAATGATGCCCGCCAGCAGGTACTGCGAGAAGCTGACGGTGCCGTTGTTCGCGAAGAGCGCTTCGCGCCCGCTCCCGGCGCTGGCGATGGCGATGCGCGTGGCGGAAGGGAATTCATCCGCGAGATCCTGGTCGGCGAGGCAGGGGATGAAAGCGCCCGCGCCCGAAAAGTCCATGATGATGTTCACGGGCACCGGGTTTGTCCACTGGAAGTCGCTGATCAGCCCTTCGAACAGGTTGGTGGACAGCAACTCGGAGCTGTTCAGCCGGAACTTGTTGCCTGAGCCCTCGCCGATCATATATACGGTCAGGCGGTCGGTCGAGTTGCTCATGGCCCAGTCGCTGAAGGCATCCTGCAGGCTTGAGAGCGCGGTCGCGGCGGCAACGTCATTGGTGCCGTCGCCGTTGAAATCCGCGAAGCCGGAGGGCGTCAGCACACGGATGTGGTCGGCCGGGAATAGCCGCAAACGCATGGTGCTGTAGGCCAGGCCGGTCAGGTATTCGACGGCCGGCCAGGCGGCGCTGTTGGTGTTGCCGCCGGCGACGAGTATGACGCGGTCGTCATAGCCGATCTGGACGACATTGCTGTAGCGGGGCGCGGACACATTGCCCTCCACGTCCTGCACGTAGAAGGTCACATTATAGGTGCCGGGGGCGGTGAAGCCGTCATAAGTGACGGTGTAGCGCCCTGAGGCTGCATCGTAAGCGAGGTCGAGACGCGGCAGGTCGGTGACTGGGTTCGCGGGATCCGGGTTATGGTCGGGCGGTATGATCAGGCACCAGATGTTCGAGACCGGGTGCATGGATTCAACGCTGCCGATCCACAGTGTCGCGGAGGTCTCCTCGGTCAGGATCTGGTTGCCGCAGACCTCGCCGATCTGCGGGGCGTCGCCGCCGGAAATGTAGGAGGGGCCGATGTAAGCGCCGTCGGCGACCGCGCCGTCTTTCACCTCGTCGTAAACGCCGTCCTTATCGTCATCCAGCAAGGCGGCCTGGTACCAAGACATCGCGCTCTGCGCCATGTCGAAGCTCTGCAGGATATCATATCCGAGCATCACGCCGGAAAGGAAGGCGCTGGAGAAGCTGACCAGCCCGCCGGCCACGAAATAGCTGGGCTGGTTTGTGCCGCAGGCCGCGATCACGATGCGGTCAGCGGTGCCGAGGTACTTCAGCGCGGGCAGGAAGCTGCCAGCGTAGCAGAAGTCCAGCAAGACCGTCACTTTGGGGTGGGGCGGCAGGTCCTGCAACGCGTCGAGCCACGTGTCCAGTTGCGCGGCGGTGATGGTTTCCGAGCCGTTGAGCCGGAAATAGCCGTTGCCGGAAGAGTTGCCGCCGTGGTCCACGAGGTAGACGAAGAGGCGGTCGCTGTTGGTGACGGCGCTAGTGAAAACGTCGGACGCGGCCTGGAAGGTCGAGGCGCCGTCGATGTCGTCAAGCAGGCTGTTGCCGTCTATGTCGCGGTCGGGCTCGGGGCTGAGGTAGTGCAGGTATTCCTTTGAGAAGCCGCGGTAGCGCAGGGTGTTGTAGGCGGTGTTGGCGAGGTAGTCGGTGGCGGGCCAGAGAGTGTCTTGCGACGAGGTGCGGCCCGCGATGATCACGGCCTTGCCCGCGGTCTCGGCGGTTTCGGAGCCGGCGACGTTCATGAAGGCCCGCCCGATGGCGCCGCGGCCGTTCCAGGCCTCGATGATGTCGTTGGTGCCGGTTTGCGCGCCCGCCGTGTAGACCGCCTGGGCGCCGCCGTAGGATTCCACTGTGGCCTGGGCGCCGCTGCCGAGCTCGGCGAAAGACCAGTTGAGCGTCTCGGCGACAGGCGGCGAAACGGTGCCGCCGTATCCGTCCGGGAAGGTGTAGGCAGATCTGTCGGCGGCGTCCGTGGCGGCCGACCCGCTGACAGAGCCGAGCAGGGCGACGGTTTCGCCAGCCGCGACGGTCTTGCGGGAAGGCGTGACGCGCAGGGCCGGCAGCAGGGGCGTTTCCGGGAACGGCATGGCGGCGCGCGCGGACTGATTGCTTTGGAAAAGGATGATGTCATCCCCGTTCGCGGCACCGTCGAGATTCAGGTCGCCGCGCAGATAGCCGGACTGATTCGTTTGGGTGTTCAGGATCTCCAGATCCACCGGCCGCACGACACCGTCGCCGTCGGCATCGCCCGCGCGCAACGCCCAACGCTCCCCGCTGTCGCCGTTCACAGCCACGCAGGCTGTTTCCGGGTTTCCGAAATAGGCTTCGGAGCTTGCGGTGAAATCCACGAGCATGGTCATGGTCTGTTCGTCGAAAACAGCCGGTGTGGCAGACATGGCGGCGACATGGTTACGGTGCTTGACAGAGACGTAGAAATTGGTCGTCGCGAGCAGGTCGACGTTAAACGACGGCGAGCCCTTATCGTTCACCAGCCAGCCGTCATTCCGCAGGAACAGGCTGCGGGAGAAGACGGCCTGACTGTTAGTGGAGAAGCGGAACTGCAGCAAGACCCAGTCAACGATGTTCGCCGGAACCGCCGCGACGGTGCGGGGGTCATCCGCGTAAGGCGAACGCAGCGGTATGGTGCCGGTCGTGTGCAGGGTGTTGGACATGGAATCGCTGCCGCTGATGAAGGGGCCTTGGAGGAAGCAGCGCACTGCGGCGCGCAGGGCCAGCTCGTACGCGCCGATGTCGACGCTCTGGCCGACGATGCGCGGGGTGCCGGCGGGATCCTTACCGTTGAACATCCAGAAACTGATGATCCCGGCGTCCACGCCGGCCGAGCCCGGCAGCAGCCGGAACCCGTGGCCGGCCGGGTTGTTTTCATCGGCGAAGGAAACGGGCTTGGAGATGCTGTTCTGGTCCTGATTATTATGGGCGCGCCACTCCGGCAGCGTGTAATACCGGACCGGGTCTTGCTGGCTGGCCGCGTTCGGGTACAGTGCCCCGACCGGCCCCGCGCCCGCGTGGTAGAGGTTGTTGTAGTCGGAGTAATTGAGCGACTTGTCGTACGCGACAATGCAGGCGGAATCCGAATTTGTGGAGACGACGATATTGTTTTTCAGGAAGTTGGTGCGCTTCTTATAGTAGTTCTGGTTCAGGATGCGGATGCCGTTGCCCGGGTTGCGGATCGTGTTGTTCTCTACGATGAAGGTCGCGAGCGAGTACGCGTAAAGGCTGCCCTGCAGGAACAGGCCGTCCCCGCCGTTGTTGACGACCACGTTCTGCAGAATCTGGTACTCTTCTCCCTGCCCGCCGCCGCCGGGGTATATTTTGATGCCGCAAGAGGTGTTGTCATAAACCATGTTCCCGGCCAACGTGACGCGGCGCGCGGTCGTGGCGTTCACCGCGATGCCGATCGATGATCCGTAACAGGTCAAGCCTTCGACACGGACATCGTTGGCGTATATGACCAGCGCACCGGAGTTCGTTAAGGTCGAGGAGTTCCGCAGGCGCGAGCCGCCGTAGGTGCCGATGATGCGGACCGGGTTGCCCGGCGCCCCGGAATGCTTCTGCAGCGTCATGACGGCGCCTTGCGGACGGACATATTCGCCGGCATCCACATAAACCGTGTCGCCGGGGCCGAGCGTTATATTGTTGTTATAGAAAAGCGTTATGAGGGAATCAAGCGGGCTGCCGGGGGATGTCCCGCTGTTCTCAAAATGGCCGGCGGCGGTGCAATACAGGTCGCCGGCGGTGGTCCCGTCGTTCACATAATAGTTCACGGAACGCCGCAGCACGACGATGTCGGATTTGGTCTGGTCGTAGAGGCTGCTGTCCTGGTTGCAGACCACGCGGAGGCTGTAGGCTTCTTTCGATGACCGGGGATTGGGGATCTGCCAGGTGAAAGCGGTGCCGGGGGCGAGGTTCTCCGCGCCCGTCAGGACCGTCCACACGGTGTTGCTCGGCGAGCAGACTTCGATGCGCGCCGAGTCTTCCGCCATCCGCCATCCGGTGCCCGATGCGATCCAAGAGATTTTGATGGAGCTGTTGGTGATGATCTCTCCGCCGGTCGGGTAGGCGAGCTTGAGCAGGCGGGAGGCTGGGGATTTCGAGGCTTCCGGAGTGTTGCCGTAGGCGCCGAGGTTGACGCGTCCGCCGTTGGGGGACGGCTCGTCGGCGAAGGGCATGGAGGGGTCGCCGGCGTCGACGCAGGGGCTGGTGGCGGTGTCGGAAGACCACATTGAGCCGTGCCATGAGCCAGCGGCACTGCGCAAATGGTAATTGTTCGATCCGGGGCTCACGAACAGCGGATCCAGCGCGATGCTGTTGGCGTCAAAGCCGCTGGCGGCCTGCCAGTCCTTGAGATTGGCGGCCGTGCGGGCGGTGCCGTTTTCGGCCCAGACGGCGACCCCGGAATCTCCATAGACATGCAGGCAGTTGTAATCGGCATCCGTCAGCACGGCCGGATCTGCCAGCGACAGGCAATATCCGTAATTCTTCATCGAGATGATGTTGTTCTTGAGCGTGGTGCCGCCCGGTCTGCCGGCGCAATGGATGCCGTACCCCTGATATCCCGCCACCGTGTTGTTTTCGACGGTGAAATAGGCGAGCCTAGAGCCCTGGCCGCCCTGCAGGTTCATGCCGTTGCCGTTGCCGTAAAACAGGTTGTTGCGGATGACGTAGGTGTC
>CAYRZP010000039.1:0-9608 GCA_964428885.1 uncultured Lentisphaeraceae bacterium | reverse complement strand
GCGTCCGGGATTATGGAGGTTGATCAGCGCCTGCAGGCTCGCCATGGGGGTGGCCGCGGTGAGGCCGTCGTTGTTGTCGTTGCCCGCCGCCGTGCAGAAGACGTCGGAATTCGAGAAGGCGTCGTTGACATAGTAGATGCCCGATCCAAGTTCGCCGTTGGTGCCGCTGCGGTTCTTCAGCAACACCGTGTCCTGAACCGCTGCGTCTGAAACCAACATCACGCGGATAAGGCATCCGTCGGCGCTGAAGGCGGCGGCCGGGCGCTGCCACTGATAAGACCCGACAGCGGAGGCCTGCACGCTTGCGGCGATGTTTTCCCATGTTACGCCGTTATCTACGGAATACAGGATTTTAACTTTGTCTTCGGGCTGCCAGCCTTGTCCGGAGGCGTTCCACAGAATCATCTGATTTTTCTGCGACGACTGTTCATAGTCAGGGGCCATGGCCAGCAGGAAGCGGCCGGGATGGGTTTTGGAGGCGTACGCGGTGCCGCCGTAGGAGCCCATGTTCATGCGGCCGCCGTTGGGCTGCGGCTCATAAGAGAGGCGGTCGTTATACAAAGGGTGGCCGGCGTCCACGCAGGGGCTGTGCCGGTCCTGGTCCGCGATCCATTCGCCGTTGGTTTCGGTCGGCGAGAACGTGCGCCAGCGTCCGCCGAACGATTTGAGGCTGTAATCGTTTTGCGCCGGATCGGCGAAAGCCGGGTCGCGGCTGAAGCTGCGCGGGTCGGCCTGCGCCCCGCACTTCTCCCACATGTGCTTCTGCCAGTCCTCGAGCGTGCTGAGGACTGTCGTCGATCCGCCAACGTTCACGCGCGCGGCACTGCCGCCGTTCGCCAGCCAGAGATTGTTGGCGTTGAAGTCGCAATTAAGCTCGTTGTTGACGCCTTCATAGCAGGCCCCGCCATTTTCGGGCGCCAGAATGTTGCTGTGGGCCTGGACAGAGAAGGGAGTGCCGTTGACCGAGATTGCCGCGCCTTCGCTGACGACCACGGTGTTGTTGCGGAAAACCACGGTGTCGTTGGCCTGGGCTCCGGCAGGCTTGACCAGCGTGAGGCCGTTCTTGACGCCGGCCATCAGGTTTCTGGCTACCGTGTAAGACCCTTCAAGCGTGTAGGCGTTCTGAGACTGCACGGTGATCGCTGCGCCGCTGTGGTTAAGGAAGCGGCTTTCAACTATTTCCGCCTGGCGGCAGGTGAGCGAATCGATGATTAGGCCGGTGTGCGCGTTGGTGAAGGTCAGGTTGTTGAACCTGAACCAGTTCGCGCGGTTTAAGATGCAGCAGGAACCGGCCGCCTGGGTCTGCCGGTTGAACACCGTGATTCTGCCCGCGCCGCGGATGGTCACATATTGCCCGCTGGTGCCGTAATGGTTGGAATTGATCTCAATGTTCGCCGCGAGGTTATAATTGCCGGCGTCGATATAGACGGTGTCGCCCGGTTTGAGGGAGTAGAGCGACAGGATTTTGGTTAAAGACGCGGCCGGGTACTGCCGGGTCAGGCCGTTGTTGGCGTCGTTGCCCGGCGCATAGCAGAAGGTGTCGTTGGCCGTCGAGCTGTCGTTCACGAAATATTCGGCCGCGCGCAGCCCGGCCGCGCCCAGGGCGGCGGCTAGCAGGAGCGCCAGCCGCGACGGTGATCGCGCGGGCCTGAAGCGGAGGGCGTTGAGAGGCATCGTGGTTCTCATGGCTTAGCCTCCGTGTCTTTTTTTTCTGTTCGCTGGCGCTCTTGCAGTTGGGCCAGCCGCGCCAGGGAAGTTTTCCGCAGGGATTCGTCGCTGGTGTCCGAACAGGCGGCGGCGAGGGTGGCCAGCGCGGCGCCGGTCTCGCCCTGGCGCTCCTGGACATCCGCCAGCTGCCAGAGCAGCGGGGTCAGCTTGGCGCAGCCGGAAGCGGCGGCGATGGCCTGGCGCAATAGCATCTCGGCGTCTTTCCACTGGCTCAGGCCGGCATACACGCCTGCCAGGTAGGCCTGCGGGTCCGGGCGGCCGGGCGCCACCTTTCTGGCCCAGGCCAGGGCTTGCGGCGCTTGCCGCGCGGCCGTGTAGAGCTCGACCAGCCGGTGCGCGGCGACGTTTCCGAAGGAGGGGTCGTGGCGCAGCAGCTCCTCGTACGCGCGGATCGCGTCGCCGGGCCGGCCCTGGCGTTCCGCGTCCATGGCGCGCCTGGCCAGCTCGGTGCCGGGGCGGGCCTGGTCCGATACGGCGGCCGGGCCTGCTGCCGCAAGCGTCAGGCAGGCTGCCGCCGCAAGCGTTCCGGCATATATGGTTCCCATTTTCATAGTCCGCGTTCAAAAATGGTAGATGCAGGAGAGGTAGAGGTCATGCCTCTGGACGTCGGTGCCGACCGAGTCCTTTTGTCCGGGGACCAGCGTGCCCATGACGTCGTCGCCCCAGGAGTAGATGTAGGCGATGTCGATGATGACCTTGTTTTCGCCTTTGCCGATCGAGAAACCCGTGCCCAGGCTGACGCCCCAGTAATCGTCGGGCGAGCCGATGGCGGGGCGCTCTTCCCAGGAGAGGCCGACCCGGAAGGGTATCTCGGTTTTTGAGAGCACCCACAGATACTCCGTCCCGGTGCGCAAGGCCCAGCAGTCGTCGACGGGGTGCGCGCCGTGGCGCGAGCCGTCCAGCGGGTTGATGCGGGGTTCGCCCTCGGCCTTGAAAGAGTATTGCGACCAGAGCGTCTGGCTGACGTCGAAGGACGTGGTCAGGCGGTTGTTCCAGTGCCAGGCCGCGCCGGCGGACCATGAGAGCGGGAAATCGAACTCGACATCCTTGGTGGTCGAGGACCGGCTGTTGATGCTGGTGCCGAGCCCGTCCGCGATGCTGACGCCGGAAAGAACGGCTTTGCGCTGCTTGGCCTTTCCGGTCCAGGGCAGGTCGAGGCAGGCGCCGAGGGAGAGTTTCTCGTGGGCGGCCCAGAGCCCGCCGAAGGTTGCGTTGACGCCGCGGAAATCGTCGATGTTGTCGTATACGTCGTAATACCCCTCGTAACGCAGTGTGGTTGTGTCGCGGTGGGTGTCGGTGGTCTCGTACGGGTCGACATCGCCGGAGCCGGAGATCGGATAAGACACGGTCGGGCTTATGTACATGCCGGTATACTGGTAGGTGCCGTCTGTATATCGCTCGTCGGTGATGTCCGTCGTGCTGTCCATCGTGCCGTTATAGCGCGCGCCGGTGTGCGAGCGGATGTCGCCGGAGCCGAAAATGCCGTTCTGGTAGACGTTGACCGCGACGCCCAGCGAGAATTTCGGCGTCACTTCGACGGCCAGCGCGGGCGTGAAGGCGTAGATGCTGCCTTCCTGGTCGAAGCTCATCCGCCCGAGCGTGGAGGAGTACAGCAACTGGTTCATGGTCGTGATCTGGCGCGTGGTGAGGTATTCGGTGACGGTGACAAAACCCTGCGGCAGTATGTGCTGGCTGGGGGGCAACGTGTCGGATGTCGTGTTTTCCAGCACCTGGCGTTCGCGGGTGGTGCCGCGGTCGCTGAAGCGCGCGTGGAAGCGCTGCGTGAAATCATAGACCTCCTGCAGGTTGAGCGAGACCACCATGTTGCGTTCCAGGAAGCGGAAGGGCCAGACAAAGCTAAGGTAGTTGAGGGCGTCGCCGAAATACTCGTCGTCGCCGACGCGGTAATCCGGGTCGCCCGACCAGTGGCGGTTGTACTCCTGCTTGAGACGGTACACGACCGAGAATTCGGGGCGTTCGAGCTGGATCAGGCCGGCGGGGTTCCAAGACGCGGCGGTGGCGTCGTCGGCGACGGCGGTGAAGGCGCCGGAGACGCCGAGCGCCCGGGCGCCCGAGCCGCTGGGCAGCGGCGCCGAGAAGATGGTGGGCGCGGTGAAGGGCGGGGCGGCGGGCGCGGGCGGCAAGATCAGAGATCCGCTCGGGCCGACATGCGTGAGCGGGATGCTGACGTTGCCGGCCGGCGTCGGTATGGTCATGCTCTGCCCGCGCAGGATGCCTGGGAGGAGGCACAAGGCCGCTGCCGCGAAAAAGTCGAGGGCATGCCTCCGTATGGCGCATACCGCCGCGGAGTTGTCATTCGCATCTGCTTTTTCTGACATCATGTTAAAGCTTCCTTTGCAAGCGCGGTAAGCACTCTCCACCCCGCAAATTCCTCTCACACTCCATAATGTCGCTTGAACACGCTTCCTTCTTCCCATGAAATGACATATACTGTCAATGTTTTTCGCGAGTGTCTCTTCAAGTTTTAGAGTACGTTCAGATCGTCGGGAATCCGCAATGCGGGTTAAAATCGTTTTGAGGCGCACACTGTGAAAAAAACAAAAACACCTGAACAGCCGTCGGTCAAGGACCTGCGCGACGGGAACGAGCAGGCCTGGGAAGATTTTTTCTCGTGTTTCGACTCTATGATACAATCTATTGCCGCCTGGCCCAAGTGGAATTTTGAGGCGCACACCCGCGAGGACGTGGCCCAGAACATAAGGGCCAGCGTCGTGCAGGCGATCGGCCGCCTGAACTCGGAGCAGGCCCTGCCGCAATTCGTTAAAAAGATTTGCGTCCACCGGTGCATCGACATGCTGCGCGGCAAGTTGCGCGAGCAGGATCGGCTGCGGCCGTTGACGCGGGTCGGCGCGGACGGCACGGACGAGGAGCTCGACATGCCGGCCGGTCCTGAATTCGATCCGGTCTGCGCCCTGCGGCAGGCGGATCGCGCCACGGCCTTGCGGGCGGCTTTGGGCACTCTGGACGAGGCCTGCCGGGAGGGCCTGCGCCAGTTTTATTTCGAGGGACTGTCCTACAAGGCCATGGCGGAACGGCAGGGGGTGGCCGTGAACACGGTCGGCAGCAGGCTCTCGCGCTGCCTTGAGAAGTTGCGCGCGGCCATGGGCCGGGGCGGCGTTTCAGGCGCGGATCTGTAGCAGTGTGGTTTTTTTCGGAAGAAACCTTGCCGGCTAGCGACATTAGAAACAGAAGCCGATGCCGGCGCGCGGCTCAAACGTGGATTTCGGGAGGTCAACAGGTGAATGCGGCGATGACAGATCCTGACACCAGGGTATGGGGCTACGTCCATGACGAAATGGATGATGGCGACAGGCGGCTTTTCGAGCGCGACCTGGCTGGTGACGGGCGGTTGCGCGCTCTGGTTGCGGCGGCGCGCGGTCTGGACAGCCACATCCGCTCCTCGCTGTCGGCCTTCGAGACCGGCGAAGATCTCCAAGAGCAGTTGGCGGAGGAGGTTCTGGCGGCTTGGGAGCGCGACCAGGACGGGATGGCGTCCGCCGGCGGCAATCCCCGCAAAGTTGTCTTCCCCCTCAGCCCCACATGGCGGACGCTTTTCATGCGGCCGGCCTGCGGCCTGGCCGCGGCGGCGGCCATACTGCTGTTGGCGGCGCCGTTAGCTTGGGACAGGGGGCGGCGCGAGGCGCTATGGCACGATCCGGTCTTCCGGCCAATGGTTTACCGCGGCGCGCTGGCTCCCGGGGAGGGCGCGGCGCGGATCGATGCGTCCGCGTCACTGCGCGGCCAGAAAGCGCTGCGGGCGGCGCTGGAGCGCCTTTGCCGGGAGCGTCGGGTGACTTTGCCGGCGGGGCTGGCTTTTTCCGTGGTGATGCAGGAGCTTTGCAGCGGGGCTTTCAGCGTCGCGGTGCAGGCGCGGTGGCGCGACGGCAGACTCGCCGGCGAGTGGGTCGGCGACTATTCGGGCTGGGACGCTTTTTTGGGGAACCTGGATGCGTCAGCCGCCTGCATAATGGAGACTTTGGCGGTTTGCGCGGGCAATCCGCTGCGGCAGGAGGGCTCTCGGTATGGACATCCGTGACATTGCGTTTATAAAAGCCAAGCGCTTCCCGGGCGCCGTGGACGGAGGCCGGCGGCTGACCGCCGCGCTGGCGGTCGCCCTGATCCTGGCCGTGGCGGGATGTCTGTCGCCAGCTCCCGAAAACGCGGGCGGCAAGCTCTACCGCCACAACTGGTGGAACTACTATGCGCGCGGGCTGTGGTTCATGAAGGAAGGTCGCACGGAGGAGGCCGCGTCTGACTTCCGGCGCAGCCTGGGCGTGGATCCCGGCGCCAGGCTCCGCAACGGCCGCGACATGTGGCGCGCGCGCACCTACGGGCTTCATTTTGTCGAAGCGTATTTCCCCAACCGCGAGCTGGGCGTCTGCCTTTATGAGCGCGGGGAGTTTGCGGAGGCCGCGCGTTATCTCGAGATATCCCTGAGCCAGGAACCGTCCGGCCGCGCCAAACATTACCTGAACCTGGCGCGGCAGAAGAAAATGGCGGGGGCGCGGCTGGCGCCGCCAAGCGTCACGCTCGATCTGGCCGGAGGCTCACAATACACGCGGGAACGCGCGCTGACGCTCAGGGGCGAGGCGTCCGGGCCGGGGCACATCAGCCGCCTGACCGTGGGCGGCCAGGCCGAGTTCATCGAACTCGCGGAAAAAGCGGTGCGGTTCGAGCGTCGGCTGCGCCTGTCATCCGGCACCAACACCGTGCGGGTCGTGGCGGAGGATCTGCTGGGTCAGCGGACCGTCCGCGAGGTCGTGCGCGTGGCTGACTGGCAGCCGCCGTGCTTTTCGGTGCGCGGCGCCGCGGCCCAGGTCGGGGTGTGGACCGTCGACGGCGTCTGCCGCGACGCCTTCGGCATCGCCGAGATCAAGCTGGGCGACGAGAAGGTCTTCAGCGCCGAGGCCGGAGCGAGCCGCGAGGTGCCGGTAAAACTGCGTGTGCCCGCGGCGGGCGCGACACTGTCGGTCACCGACATGGCCGGCAACCGGCTGGAGTGCCGGCTGGACGCCGCCGCCTTGGCGCAGGCCGAGGCCGAGCGCTACTATATGCTGGCGCGCGCGGAGACGTCAGCCACGGACAAGAGCGGCGCGGGTTTTAGCTTTAAGGATCGCGTGGAGGCCTGGGCGGATTCGCGCCGCGCGCGCGGTGCCGCGGAGGGATTCCGCACGGTGGTTGCGGCCTCGCCGGCGGCGTCTGGCGACCGCATGCGCCCGGCCCTCTCGCTGAAAGCCTGCCAGCCGCACACGCGCGTTTTCTCCGAGGATTTCTTTGTGGACGGCACCGCGTCTGACGGCGGCGGCCTGGCCGGCGTCACGGTCAACGGCGAGGATATGTTGTCCGGGCCTGACAAGGGCACGCTGCGCGCCTATTTCGCGCGGCGGCTACCGCTGGAGATGGGGACCAACGAGTTCGAGATCGTGGCCGTTGACCTTAACGGCAACCGCACCTCGCGGGCTTTCACGGTGGTGCGGGCGCTCCCGGAATATCTGGAGGAGCGTTACCGCCTGAGTGTCGGGGTGCCGCCGCTCGCGCCTGCCGAGGCCGGACCGGTCGGGGTCCGCGTCAAGCGCGCCATGGAGGCCGAGCTGGCGCGCGAGCCGGTGCGCTTCCGCCTGCTGGAGCGTGACGAGGGCTGGGATTTCGTGCTGCGCGAGCAGGGGCTGAGCCTTTCGGACCTGGCCGACCCCGCCGCCGCCCTGCGCATCGGCAAGATGGTCCCGGCCGAGATGCTGCTGATGGGCAGGATTTTCCAAGAGGCCAAGGGCGTGACCGTTTACCTCAAGGCAGTTGAGACCGGCAACGGCGAGGTGGTTTTCGCCAGTGACGTCTACAGCAGCGACCCCGAGGCCGGCCTGGAAGATACGGTCGGCGGGCTGGTGCTGAAAGTGCAGCAGGGTTTTCCGTTGATCACGGGCGAGGTGCTGCGCTGCCAGGGCTCGCGCGTGACTCTGAATGTCGGCAGGCAGGACGGCGCCAGCGAAAAATGCCAGTTCATAGTCTGCGAGGCTGTCGGCGGCGGCGGTCTGGCGGCCGGCAGGGTCTGCAGGGCGGAAGACCGGCCTGTGCAGGTGAAGATCGAAAAGGTTCAGCAAAACACCAGTACGGCGCGTGTCATACCTTCATCGGCAGACGCGCTAGTGAAAGAAGGTCATTATGTCTACACCAGATAAAGCGAGTGATAATGGCGGCCGCTGTGCGGAAAGCGGCGGAGTCAACGCCTATAAGGTCAACCGGGGCGGGTTGGTGCCGCCAGCGCCTTCCGCCGCGCCGCGCGCCGCAGCTGAGCCGGCAGACGGGAAAGGGGCAGCGCCGTCGCGTGGCGCAAAGAAGCCGGCGATGAGACGGCTGGCGGTCGCGGCCGTGTGCGCGGCGGCGGCCGTTGTGGTTGGCTTGGTCTGGTATGCGGGCAGGCAGGCCGGCGGACCGGCGGGCGGCGGCATCGGCGCGGCGGTGACGCGCGGCGCGGCGCCAGCGGCGGCGCTGCCGTCATACCGGGCGCTGGTGGTCGGCATAAACCAGTACGGCAAGGGCGGCGGCGATTCGTGGCAGCCGCTGAATTCGGCGCGCTCTGACGCCGAGGCCATCGCCAAGACGCTGGCCTCGGATTACGGTTTCCACGTGCAGACGCTGCTGGACGGCGAGGCTTCGCGCTCAGCGATATTGAACGCGCTGGACGAGATGGCAACCACCGGGAGCGACGGCGCCGACCTGATATATTTCGCGGGGCACGGGTTTTTCGACGAGAACCTCAAGGAGGGCTACTGGATTCCCGCCGACGCCCGTAAGAACGTTGACGGCCGCCTTGCAAAAGAGGACTGGGTTTGGAACTCGACGATCACGCGTCTGATCAACGCGTCCCGGGCCCGCCACGTGCTGGTGATCTCCGACGCGTGTTACAGCGGTTCGCTGTTCCGCGGCGACGAGCCGCTGCGCGCGAAGGGCGGCATGGCTTGGTATGAGCGGGCCTTCGCGAAACCTTCGCGTTACCTGATCAGCAGCGGCGGCATCGAGCCGGTCTTGGACAGCGGCGCCGGGCACAGCGTGTTCGCCCAGCAGGTGATCAATTATCTGATGCACACCGACCGCACGGTCTTCTCGGCCAACGATCTGGGGCTCTCCCTGCGCGAGAAGGTCGCGTCGCTGACGGGCCAGATGGTGCAGATGGGGCCGCTGCCGGTCAGCGCTCACGCCGGGGGCGAGTTTGTGTTCGTCAGGCAAATGTCGGGGGTCAGGCTCGCTTCAGCGGCGCCCGCCGAGGCTGAGGCTGAAGGGACGCGCGGCCCCGGCGAGGCCGGCGGGGACAAGGCGCGCCAGGAGGCCGCGCGAGACGCGGTCGAGCTGAAACGCGCGGGCGCGGTGAAGGCCGCCGGCGCGCTGGCTGCGGCGCTTTTGCAGGACAACGCGCAGGACCGCCTGGCGCGTAGCGTGGCGGATTACATCGCGCGCGGGCAGCGCCAGGAAGAGCGTGACGAATTGCACAAGCTCATCAGCATGGTCGAGGCCAAAGGCAAGGCGGCAGGCGACCCGGCGGCGGGCGCGCGGCCGCGTGTGCTGGCGTGCCTGGGGCCGGCCATGCCGTCCGGCGCGAACCCCGCGGCCGAAGGCGAGGCACTGCTTTACCGCATCCTGCTGCGGTCGGCTCTTGAAGAGAGCGTGGGCATCAGGGTCATCGAGCGCGAAGAGATCGAGACGCTGCTGAAAGAGCAGAATCTCGGGGTCTCGGACCTGGCCGACCCGCGGGCGCGTCTGGCCATCGGCAAACTGTTGCCGGCCAGCCTGCTGCTGCTCGGCGACCTGCTGCCGACGGCGCAGGGCGACAAGCTGTTCCTGCGGCTGGTGGACACGGAGACGAC
>CAYRZP010000038.1:0-17536 GCA_964428885.1 uncultured Lentisphaeraceae bacterium | reverse complement strand
GCAAGGGCCGGGATCGAACCGGCGACACGCGGATTTTCAGTCCGCTGCTCTACCAGCTGAGCTACCTCGCCACAAAACGCCCCCTTCGACGGGCAAAAAAAGTGTGCTTAATTTAGATAAACAAACCGCTCCTGTCAATGCCGTTTGTCATCCCGACGATTATTTTCAGCCCTAGACTGTCCGCCATTTGATAATTGCCCCTGCCAGCACATGGCGTTATACTTTGAATTTGTTTTAAGAGGAAGGTCGCTTATGTCATATCTCGAACGTATTTTCTCTAACCCGGACAACCATACGCTGGATGTCGAGGTTTTGGGCAAGTGCAAGATCGAGTCGCCGATACGCAACCGAGAGTTCATAGACGACAATGAGCGCATACTGATCACCGAGAACGCCTCTATCCTCAAGCAACTCACCGACAGCATGAAGGTTCCGCCTTCGTTCGAACGCGCCGGGCCGCATCAGAAAATCTTCCACGACCCTTCGTGGAGCCGGGTCGGCATCGTCACCGCCGGCGGCCTCTGCCCGGGACTCAACCATGTCATAAAAGGGCTGGTCGAGATCCTGATGTTCGATTACGGCATCAAAACCATCTACGGCATCCGCTACGGATACGCCGGCCTGATCGCGCGTTTCGGCTATAAGCCAATCATGCTGGACACCGATAACGTCGACACCATCCACGAGCACGGCGGAACCATGCTGGGCTCGTCGCGCGGCCAGCAGGACACCGGCGAGATCGTGGACACCCTCGCGCGCATGAACATCAACCTGCTTTTCTGCGTCGGCGGAGACGGTTCCCTGCGCTGCGCGCGTGACATCGCCGACGAGTGCAAGCGTCGCAAGCTGTCAATCAGCGTCGTCGGCATTCCGAAAACCATCGACAATGACCTGCACTTCGTGGGCCGCAGTTTCGGCTTCGAGACCGCGGTGGCCGAAGCCACCCAGATCATCAAGGCGGCCCACACCGAGGCCAAGGGCGCCTTCAACGGCATCGGCCTGGTCAAGCTGATGGGGCGCGATTCGGGGTTCATCGCGGCCTACGCCACCCTCGCCAACCCGGTGGTCAACTTCTGCCTGATCCCGGAGCTCGATTTCGAGATGGACGGGCCGCACGGTCTGCTTGCCGCGCTGACATACCGTTTCGAGCGTTTTAAAGACCATGCCGTTATCGTGGTGGCCGAAGGCGCCGGACAACGCCACATCAAGGATTCCGACATCCATAAGGATCTTTCCGGAAACATCCTTAAGAAGGACATCGGCGAATATCTGCGACAACGCATCACCGACCATTTTAAACCTGGCAAGACGTTCGCCTCCGTGAAATATTTCGACCCCAGCTACACGATCCGCAGCGTGCCGGCCAAGGGCACCGACGCCATCCGCTGCTACATGCTGGCGCGTAACGCCGTGCATGCCGCCATGGCCGGACGCACCAACTGCGTGGTAGGAAACCAGGACGACTGGTACACCCTGGTGCCGATCAAGATGGCCACGATCGAACGGCAGCAAGTGAACCTCAACAGCGATCTCTGGCGCGCCGTGCTGGACGCGACCGGGCAGACGCTCTACTTCGACGGGGTTAAGAACTGTTGCCCTCAAGAGAACGGGAACACCCCGTGAGCTGTGACGCCGAACCATCACTGAAACGTTGCGCCGTGGTCGGCATTGTCGGCCGCACCAACTCCGGCAAGTCGACGCTGCTAAACCGCATCGTCGGCGAGAAGGTCAGCATCGTCAGCCCTGTCGCCCAGACCACGCGCAACACGATCCGCGGCATCCTGACCGAACCGCGCGGACAATTGGTCTTCATCGACACGCCCGGACTGCACAAGTCTGAAAGCACGCTGGGCACGCTAATGAACCGCATGGCACGGCAGGCTTCGGCCGGCGTTGACGTCTTGGCAGTGGTCTTTGACGGCAGCGACCGCCCGCACCTCGAAGACGACGGCTGGATGCGACGTTCTCTGTATGCCGAACAGCCGGTTGTCTTCATCCTCAACAAGAATGACTGCAACCCGTTTTACGAGGCCGCCTTCAAAGACTTGTGGGCCGCCGTCCAGACCGAAAAACAAGCGACGCGCGAAGTGACGTGGATCAAAACCTCGGCCATAAAAAGCTCCGGAGCGGACGAACTCACGCGGCACCTTTTCGCCCTGGCGCAGCCTGCGCCCGATTACCTCTTCCCGGAAGATGTCGTGACCGACTACCCGCGCAAGCTGGCGATCGCCGACGTGATCCGCGAGAAATTCCTGGCCCGCCTGCGCGAGGAAGTGCCGCATGAGCTGGGCGTCAAGGTCGAGCAAATCGACGAGAGCCCGGTAAAGTGGACGGTGCAAGCCACCGTGTACGTGAACCGCCCCTCGCAAAAGGGCATCGTGATCGGCCCCAAAGGACGCACGCTCAAATATGTGCGGCAATGCGCCGAACCGGAGCTCTCCGAAATATTCGGCGTCAAAGTCAGTCTGGAGCTGTGGGTCAAGATCGAAAAGGCCTGGATGAAGAATTTCTGGCTGCTCCAGCAGATGGGCTACGCCGGAAAACTTTAACGCCTATGCGGGAGATGATACCGGGCTGCTGGCTCGCCCGCAGCAGGAGGAACCATGAAGAATTATTCCGTAATCCTGATCGTTGTGTTTTTGCTCTGCGCCTGCGCCACCTTGCGCGCCGACAGCCCCGCTAAACTTTCCGGTCCGCCGCCCGCCGCCGCCCTGCCGCCGGACATACCCAACCTGAAAGGGCGCGCCGCAAAGCCCTCCCAGTCAGTCCAGAAGCTGAGCGCGCTTTCCCTGACGGACCTGCCGCCGGTGATACAGGCGTATCTCATGAAGCCCCTGGAATACGACAAAGACTGGCCTCCCGAAATAACCAAATGGCGTTATGAAAGCGCCGGCAATTATTCGCACGATTTCGCGCTGTACAACCAGCCCGCGCAGCCGGATGAACTAGGCATCTTCGCCTACCCAAAAACCATGCGCGCCTACGTGCGCGGCACCGTGCGGCACGGGACGGTCAATTTCAACAACAAGGCCATCAGTTGGATGGGCAAGGGCATGGCCTGGAGGCTCAAAGACAGCCGTGACCTGGTCTGCAAGGTCGTCTACCGCACCAAGCGCCCGGCCTTGAAGGAAGACGCCGGTCCGGCCGCCTGCGCGGCGGTATACAGCATCGACGAGCGCGACCGCCTGATCGCCTCGATGTCAGTGCCGATGCTGACAGAGGAGACCCAGTTGCGCATAGCCAAGCATTACTCCTACAACCGCCTCAACATCGTCTGGGAGGGCACCAAACGCAAACGCGGATTCACCATCCCCGACCACATGCCCATGCGCGTGGTCGTCGGCGTTGTCGGGTTCGCCCCGGGCGAAGAGATCGACGCCACCATCGAGATCGTTCCTTGCGGCCATCTGGGCGAGATGTGGTAGGCAAGGTTAACTATACGAGCTTGAACTGCGGTATCTTGAGCGTCTCGCCGTCGCGCACGGCCGACATGTGCGCGTAAATTCCCGCCACGGTGTTGTTTAACGCCCCCGCCACATCCACGCAAGGCCGGCCTTTGAGCAGGATCGCGCGGATGAAATCATCAGACAGATATCCGTGCGAACCGCCATGGCCGCCGGCCGGCACGCCGGGCGGCAGCGGCGGCTTGGCCTGCGCCATCTTTGACACGTCGGCCAGTCCGGAATAACTTTCCTCGAAAGAGCCCTTCTGACCGTAAGCGCGGCCCTTCTCGCCATGGGCTCCCGGCATGTCCCAACTCACCGCCATGCGCGCCATGCCGCCTTCGCTGGTGCGGAACAGCGCGATCTCGGTGGCGAACGGATTGTTGTAACGGTTCTTGCCCGGCTGGTTGTCCGCCAGCAGGCTCGGCTTGCCGAGGCAGGTGACCGAAATGAACGAGCCGCCCGTGACATTGAGATAAAACGCGTTGGAGTGCGTCGGATAGTACTGCGGCGGCAAACCGACGCGCCAGTTTTTGTACGAGCCGATATGCTTGTCCATGTAATGGTAATACTCGCCCTCGGTGTAGATCATCTGCCCGAAGCCGCCCGCCTTGTAGATCTCGCGCATGGCATAGACTTGCGGACGGAACGCGGAGGTCTCGAAAAGCGCGTATGTCTTGCCGCTCTCTTTGACCGCAGCCATCAGTTTATCGGCGAGATCCAACTGCTCCTCGCCGAAGACCGCCGGCACGGCCGAGGCCACGTGCAGCCCGCGCCGGAGCCCCTTGATGCATAGCTCGGCGTGGCTCGGCGCGTCCGTGGCGATAAAGACCGCCTCGATCTCCTTGTCCTTATCGTACATCTCTTCACAGGAGGCATACGTTTTTTTGGCGCCGACAGCCTGGGCAAGCGCAGCGCAGCGATCAGGGGAGAGGTCGGTCGCCGCCACCACCTCGACATTCGGATGGTTCTGGAACCCGAACGCCGCGCCGAAGCTGCATACCCCGTACCCCGCGATGCCGACCTTTACCTTGCGGTCTGAGAAGGGCGTCCACGCGCCCGCTTTCACCTTGCCAGCGTTCGTTTCGTCGAAACCTGCGATTTGGGGAGTCTGGGCCTGCGCCCGCGTCAAGGCCGTCAACGCGGCACCGGCTGTAGCTTTGAAAAACGTTCTTCTGGCTAATGCGCACTTCATTATAGGTCCTCCCTGCTTTTGCAGAATCAATCCAATTCAAATATTTAAATTTTACACAGGATCGCTGACGGTTTCAAGCCGTTAAACCGGATTAGCCGAAATGCCGCCAGGGCGTTTTCATTTGCTCCGATTCACGGCGCGCCCGGCGGGCGCGCCCTACCATTTCAGGCATGATTCAGACGCGGAATCGCGGACGCTCCGCAGGGCGTTTTAGATTAACTCTTTTTGCGGCGCGCCCGGCGGGCGCGCCCTACCATTACATGCATACTTCAGACAAAGAGATGGCGTTTTCGGTAGCGACGGCGCGCCGAGCCGTCCGTTTATTTGCATCGCAAAGCCAAATAGAAACGCCTTGCGAAATACCGCAGTGCAAAAACCTTCGCTTAAGCCTAACCGGCACTTGCCCTGCACCACATCATCCGCTAACATAGCAAATGAGAAGCGGATGGTACGATTGATGCTGGCACATGGCCGGCCCGCATCCGCCGAGACAGCCGATGGCAGGGCCTTCATTATCATTAAGTCAGCAGCAGCGCCAGATCATGACGCTTGCCCCCCAATTGCGCCAGTCGCTGGAGATGCTCCAGATGCCGGTGCTGGAGCTGCGCGCCGCGATAATCAAGGAAATGGAGGTGAACCCTGCCATCGAGGACGTTTCAGACCCCGCCGAGGTCACCCTCTCGGACGCCATGCCGGAAAACGAAGGGCAGCACGTCACCGACGAAGGTTTGGACTTCAACCCGGATGTCGACGCCATTCTCGCCCAGGACGATGAGTGGCGCGACTATTTTCTGCAAGGCATGGAAAACGCCCCCTCCTGCGAAGACGCCGAAGAGAAGCGGCAATACCTGTTCGACTCCGTCCGCCAGAAGCAGTCGCTGCAGGACCACCTGATAGAACAGCTCGCGCTGACCGACCTCGGCGAAGAGGACCGCGAGCTGGCGCTTATGTTGATCGGCAACGTCAATGACGACGGCTATTTCACCGGCAGCCTGCCGGACATCGTCATGGTCTCGGGCCGCAAAGAGAGCCTTGTGCTCGAAATCCTCAAGGTCATACAGTCTTTCGACCCTCCGGGGGTCGGCGCGCGCACGCTGCGCGAATGCCTGCTGCAGCAATTGGGAACGGTCGAGGACTCGCCGTGGGAGGACGAGGCACGCCTGCTGATCGACCAACACCTCGAACGCTTGGCCGCGCATGACGAGAAGTTCCTGTGCAAAGCCCTCTCGCTCAACCGCGACGAGTTGGAGCATGTCATCGCGCTGGTCAAAAGTTTTAACCCGCGCCCGGGACGCGCCTTCGCAGCCCAGGACACCGAGTATGTGGAGCCCGAGGTCTTCGTGGTCTTCGAAAAGGGCCGCTACACGGCCAAGGTGGACAACGATCATCTGCCTCACATACACATCAGCCGCCACTACCGGAAACTGCTAGAAGACCAGAACGTCAAGGCCGAAACCAAGTCATACATACGCGAGCGCATCCGCGCCGGCGCTTTCCTGATCCGCAGCATCTACCAACGCCAGGAGACCATCCGCAAAATCGCGCAGGAGATCGTCGACAAACAGACCGATTTCTTAAGCCGCGGCATCGCGGGCCTGCGGCCGATGACCATGGCGGAAGTGGCATCCAAGGTCGGCGTTCACGAGACCACCGTCAGCCGCACCGTCGCCAACAAATACATGCACACGCCGCGCGGCGTCTTCGAGATGAAGTATTTCTTCAACCCCGGCTTGAAGGGCAAGGACGGCACATCGGTTTCCAACAAGTCGGTGCAGGACCTGATCAAACGCATGGTCGAATCAGAAAATCCGGCGGACCCGCTCTCCGACCAGGCGATCGAGGCCAAAATGTCTGAGCAAGGCGTTACCGTGGCACGCCGGACCATCGCCAAATATCGCGGCATACTCAAGATACCGCCTTCCCACAAACGCCGCCGCGCCTGACACGCCCTTCACTGCAGCGGATCAACCAGCCGCCCGCCCAAAACCTCCAAAGTCTCAGGGGACAGCGTAAAGAGGATGTCCAGCCCGCGCACCATCGCGTAACGCCTGCCGAACCAGGCCTCCTTGCCCACCAGCACCGTCTTGCGCACGGCATCCGCCGCATCAACATCCGCGCTTAATGTCAGCCACGGGTCACGCAAACCGTAAGCCTCGATATCCTCCAGTGTCGCGCCCAGCTTCTCGATCCTGTCGGCCTTGAACTTCTCCAGCAGGCCCACAACGGCATGCAGCCTTTCGGAGTCCACCTTGCCGGGCGATCCCTCGCCCGCGCGCCATGCGGCGTCCTGAGAGTTACGCTCCACGATCTCGGTCTGCTCCTTTCCCCGTTTGACGGTGATCCGCCTCAAACTGCGCTCCGGCAGCGCCAGCACCGTCTTGTCGCGCAGCCCCAGCATGCCTATCGTGCTGACCAACGCCGAAGGCATGTTGCTGGCCGCGACACGGAAAACCGACGGCGAGTTCGTGAAGACCACTCCCAGCATCCGGCTGTCCGCATCGGCAGGCATGATGGAAAACCGTCGCGATTCCGCGCCTGTGAAAACCTCCACACGGCTGATCGGCTGCTCAGGTCCAGCGGTGTCACGACGCCCGTCAGCGGCCAGACCTTCATCAATCGCATCCGCACAGAGGTTAAGCAGGCTTTTAACAACCTGCCCCGCCGCCACCTGATCCGCCACGTCGGACATGGGGGTCTCAAAACGCCACAGCGAGTCAGTCTGCGCCAGCACAAATATCTCTTTCCCGAAAGAGACATGCAGCCTGTTGATTGACGCGGGCGGCTCGGTAAACAGCCGCATGTCGCGTAAATCCCCGGGCTTCAGCCGCACCGCCCCGACCACCTCGTTTGAAATGGCCCCGATCGCTGTCCCGCCGTGCATCAGAACATAAGTGAATCCTGCCGCATCTTCGACCGGCGCACCGAAAACTATCTTGACCGGATCGCCATCAGGTGCGGACTGAAGCTGTATGTGGGTCCCGGTGTCGGCACCCAGGCCGTAAACCCCCAGCCTCGTGCGGAACGCCGCTTCCGACTCCGCGACATCCATGACGTTCGAGACCGTCGGCCAGATGAACATGGTGACGCGCGCGCCCTCCAGCGTCCCCAGCAAGGCCGTGACCTTGGCGGCGGCGGCCGGCGCATCCACCGGCTGGGTCAGGCGCCAGGTGCCGGACTCTCTTGAAAGCCTGATGAACGGGCGTTCCGGCGCGCGGATCTCGATGGCGCTGAACCCGCCGCCGCCGACATCGCCGACCAGGCGGCGCGAGCGTATGTCGTCAGCTGTCCGCGGCAGCGACCCGCTCAAATCGCCGGAAACCACCAGCACCCGATCATCTTGGCCAGACCTCGCGAAGACTTCTTTGCCCAGCGGTGTCACGGCGCCTAAAAAGAACTCGTGCCGCTCCGCGCCATCCAGCACCACATGCGTGCGCGGCGGCGCCAAGCCGAACTCTTTGAGGGAAAGCTCCCTTTTCCGCAACTCGTGAAAGCCAAGGGCGTCTTTCACCCGCGACGATTCGAAAAGGTCTAACAGACGCAGCACCGCCCCGCGTTCAACCTGTGCCTGAAAAGGCTCCTCCAACATCCACCTGCCAGCCCTGAGCCGCAAGCCGATGCGCGCGTCGCCATGATCAATTGTCACACGCTCGACCCCGCTGAGATCGCTGTCCGTCAGCACCGCCACCGCTTCCGGCTTGACAGGCATGTAGGCGTAATAGCGCGGCAGCCCCCATATCAAAAATGCGCAAAAGGCGATCCCGCACAGAAAAAAAAGTATGACCCGTCTGTTTCCCATATCATTCGGCCATCAACGACGCCGCCGCAAGGCAGCCATACAAAACACCGACAAAGCCGCGGCAGGCACTGCCGCCGCGGTCAAAATCAGGAACAGGAACCATTGGCGACGTTCGAACCCGGTGACCAGCGTAGCGTCGCCGCCGAGTGAAGAGGCCGTGCCCGTCTCGATCCCGGCCAACCAGTAGAGAACATTCATGAACAGGTCGCGGTTGGCGTTGGCCCGCGCGGCCAGCGTGCCGTTCATCACGAAATCAGCCTCCCCAACAACACAGATGCGCGTCGGACGGAAATGCACGTCGCTGGCAACATTGCCGCCGCGCTCGGAAACCGCCGCGACCGCCACCGGACCGGCCAAGTCCGCGTGCGGGTCGAAGACCCGCGGCAGGATGTCCGGCGCGGCCTCGCCCCAGCCCTGCCCGTCGGTCTGCACCAGCAGGGTGACTTTAGTCCGTTCAGCCCCAGGCGCCGGATCATCCGCCTGCGCGACGCACGCCGCATAGCCGAAAACCACCGAGGCGTTCTGCAGATTGCGCGTGGTCACATGTTCGGCGAACCCGCTCGCGACCACCTCGTGCCCGGTCAAAGTGCGCGCGCTTACGGCGATGTGCGGCATCAGACGGACGCCCCACCCCTCCAGCAGCTTTTCCACGCCGGACCGCGCCTGCGGCGCCGCCATGTAGAACAGCCGCCCGCCCCGCTGAAGAAAGGCGGCCAGCATGCGCTCCTCCTCCGCGGCCACCGCATAACGCGGACCGGCCATCACCAAAACCTGACAATCTTCCGGGACCTGCTTGAGCCCGACGAGATTCAGCCCGCGCAGATCGAAACCGTCACGCTTGATCTCCCGCGCGATGTCCGAAAAACCGCGCAGCGCGTCATAATCGTCGTGCCGCGCTTCGCCGTGCCCCTGCGACCAATAAATCACCGACCGCTCGTGCGGTCGCGAAAGCCGCGATATGGCCGAGGCGCAAACCATCTCGCCGCGGAACACGCCCAGACCCGCACGGGCGCGCTCACCACGCCCGTCCTCTTGCGCGCGCATGGCCGAATCCCGCATCAGCATGTCATCGAGCGTCACCACAATACGCCGGCGCTTGCGCTCGAAAAGCAGGGCGTTCTCGGGAACGCCGGCCGCGGCCAGCCGCGCCGCCCGCACCAGATCCCACCTGGGATCAACATACTCGATCGTGATCTCAGCGCCGGCCACACTGCGTGACGCGACACGCATGCCGCGCAAAAGCCGCGACACCGGACGGAAGACCGGGTGGCGCCTGTCCATGAAGCACGATATCCTGATGTCGCCCTGCGTTTCCGCCAACACGTCACGCGTGCGCCCGGACACGCTCAGCACACTGCCCACCGGCGCCTCCCACGCCAGATCCAGACGGTAAGCCGCGACAATCAAAAACAGCGTCAAGACCGCACCGAGCGCGATGGCGATCAGCGACGACAGCAGCAGCGTCTTCTTGCCGCCACACGCCAGACTCGTACCACTCTTTTTTGTTAAGCGACTCATAGTTGTGTTGACCACAAAAACTTAGCCGCGCAAACGCAGGCAAGCCAATGATTTGGAGCAGGCAAAAAGGAAAAACAACGCCGAAGCCAGATACAGCGTCACCACGGGCACGGCAAACAGCCCCGTCGAAAAATCGTACACATGCACCAGCAACGGCATCCAGGCCAACTCGGCCCGCAAAACCGGAACCCACGCCATCACCGCGAAATAGAATGCGGCCGGCAGTCCGCAGCACAGCAGCAGCGAGCAGGCCGCAGCCGCCATCTGGTTACTGAAAAACAGCGACGCCAATGTCCCGGCCGCGCACCACACGGCCGACTGCAGCAGCAGTATCAAAAAGGCCGCCGCAAAAGCCAAGACGCTGACATCGCCCTGCACATGCTGCGACATACGCGGCAGAATCCAAAGCGGCGCCACCAGCGAAAACAGCAGGGCCAGCCCCGCCAGCGTGAAGGCAGCCAAAAACTTGCCCGCTACCACCTCACGCTCCCGCACAGGCGCGGACATCAGCATCTCGATCATGCCGGTCGCGCGCTCCTCAGCAAACAGGCGCGTCGTGAGCATGGCGCTTAAAACCGGCAGCCACGGCGCGACGGACAAGCCCCACAGAGTCTGCATCTGCAGAACGCTGCCCTCGTTGCCGCGCAGCAGCATCACGAAAGTCCAGCCGTAAGCCGAAAGGAACGCCGCCACAGCAAGCCCGCATGAGAAAGCGCTGAAGAACGCGCATATCTCACGCCGCCATATCGCATAAACGGTCATCATGCTTCCTCGCCTCCCGCTTGCACGTCCGACACATACGATTCAAGCAGCCTCAACAGCTCTTCGCGGCTATGCTCGCCGGAACGCAACGACGCCACGATCCGCCCTTGCGACATGACCAGAAACCGCGTGCACCACGGCAAAAGCTCGTGCAGCTCATGCCCCGACACCAGAATCGCCGAGCGGGAAGAAGCCGCCGATAAAAGCGCGGCGGTCTTTTTGCGCTGGCCGGCATCAATGCCCGCCAGCAGATCGTCCAGCAGCAGCAGCCTGGGATGCAGGGCGACCGCCTCCGCCAAACCGACCCGCTTGCGGTAGCCCTGCGACAGACTGCGGATGCGATCGGACGCCACCCCGCCCAGACCGCACAGCTCCACGGCCTCGCTGACGCGGCGCCGCACACGCAGACTGCGCTCGCCCTTCAGCCGCACGCGGTATGTGAGGTACTCATCAACCTTCATTTCGCCGTACAGCGGACAGCGCTCGGAAAGATACCCGATCCAGCGCCGGTACTTGACCGGACGCTCCAGCGGATTGACATCGTCCAGACGCACACACCCGCCATCCTGCATCAAAAGGCACGCCAGAATCTTGAGCAGGGTGGTCTTCCCCGCCCCGTTCGGTCCGGTCAGGGCGACGATCTCGCCCGGCGCTACATCAAAGGACACGTCTTCAACCACGCGCCGCCTGCCGTAAGAAAAATTTATGCGTTCAACTTCAAGCATCCGTCGCTCCCAGCGTCTTCTCCCTCAGCCACCGGCAAAAGGCGCCAACACCCTCTCTAAATCGCTCAGCCGGCCGGCCAGACGCTCGCTGTCAACAGCCTCTGCCACCAACCTCAAAAACGGCTCGGTGTTGGATTTGCGGACATTGACCCACCAGTCCCGGAAATCAACCCGCACACCGTCGATGTCCGTCCGGGACAAAGCTTCTCCGCACCTGTCCAGATACCCAAGGACGGCCTTGATCGCGCCGTCCTTGTCCGCTATGCGGTAATTGCGCTCGCCCGAGTTGGCGTATCTGCGGATCGGCGCCATCAGCCCGCTGAAGCTGACCCCGCGCCTTTTGGCCGCGGCCAGAGCTTCGAGCGTCAGCAGCGCCGCAAGCTCCCCGGAGTCGCAGCAGAAGAAATCGCGGAAATAATAATGCCCGGCCAGTTCGCCGCCGCAGACCGCCCCGCTCTCGCGCATCAGGATTTTGGCGAAGGCGTGCCCCACCTTGCCCATCAGCGGCCTTGCGCCGTCCGCCATTAAGGCTTCAATCACGCCGCGGGAGGTGCGCACGTCGTGGATGACCTTGGCGCCGGGTTCCGCCGCCAGAAAACGCCTCGCCAAAATCGGTATCAGATAGTCCGGCTGCACGAAAGCCCCGGTCTCGTCTAAAAACATGACCCTGTCAGCATCGCCGTCGAATATCACCCCTGCGTCAAGCCCCCCCGCCAGCACCGCCGCCTTCAACTGCTCGCGGTTCTCGGCTTCCAGCGGGTTGGGCGCGTGGTTGGGGAAACGCCCGTCCGGCGCCGCGTTGAGATACAGCGGGCCGTCGCCGAAAAGATCGCGCGCGAACATCCCGGCCACGCCGTCGGAACAGTCCACCGCGAAACGCAGGCCCGACAAATCGCCCGCGTGTCCGCGCAGCCATTCGACGAAACGGCCCCGGCACTCTGTCTGCCGCCGCACGCCGGCCTTGACCGCGGTCGGCGGCAGCCCGCCCGACAGCACCCTGCGCTCAAGCTCCGCCAGACCGCTGCCGTAACCGACCGGCACGGCGCCGGCGCGGGACACTTTCATGCCGTTGTGGCTGGCCGGGTTGTGCGAGGCCGTGATCTGCACCGAAGCGTCATAACCGTCGCGCGCTGTGAAAAAATAGACCATCGGCGTCGTGGCCAGACCCATGTCGTCCACGTCGCACCCCGATTCGGTCAAGCCCCTGCACAATTCGTCACGCACGGCCTCTGAGGTCAGCCGCGCGTCCCGCCCGACCAGCATGCGCCGCGCGTCAAGCAGTTCCGGCAGCCAGCGCCCGATGCGGTAGACGGTGTCAAGACTGAAATCCCGACCGAACTCCCCGCGCATGTCATAGGCTTTGAAAAAAGACATCCCCGCTCCCCTCGTCCGCTGCTATTGTATTACCACCAGCGAGATTCCGGCGTGCGCGTCCTTGGGCTGCACGGCCCTTAACCATGAGGGCAGTCCCGCCGAAGCGGTCCCGGCCTGGTTGGTGGCGACCCCGACGCGCTCAGGCGTCGCCGCCGCCAACGTCTGCATGACCTCCTGCAACCTTGCCGTGCTGCGCCGGTTCAGATGCGTCGAGGCGGAAAAGGCGCCGAGTATCCCGCCCGACAGCGTGCATATTATCGAAGCCATGATCAGGGTGGAGAGGCTCACGGACAGTTTGCCGTTCTTGTCGGTGCGCAGGCCCTCCTGCGCCCTTACCCGCTCGCGCGCCGACTCCAGACGCTCACGCTCCAGCAATATCCGCTCGCGCTCCAGTTTCAGCTTCTCCTGCTCGATCTGCAGCTCGATGCGCGAAAGCGTCTCGTCCGGCGCGATCCCGCTGATTTTATTGTCTTCAGTTTGCATAAGCCATACCCCTCCGCCGCAACTGCTCAAACCGCGCGCAGGGCGGCAGCGCGCCCACCAAAGGACGCGCGTATTCGACGAAGGCATTCGTCACATCGTTCCCGGCCTTGTTGATGAAAGCGTCCGGCATGTGGCGGGTCTCTTTAGCCACCTTGCGCAGCGGCACCACCACGAATTCAACCCCGTACTTCTTGCCCGGCCGACGCCTGATCGCGACCGACCCGCTCGCGACATCCTCGTCAACCGCCGCCCGGACCGCCGCGACCCCCGCCAGGCGCGCCTCCAGGGCGTCAACGGCAGAGGCGATGCCGGGGAAAGAACGCTGCAGATAACCGAAAGTGTCGGCGCGCACGCGCTTGATGCCGGCGCGCTCTTTCAGCGACCTGGCCAGCAGGTCACCCAAGGCCCCGGTGCCGCTCAACTGCACGTTGCCGTGCGAATCGGCCTCACGCGTGAACTTGGCCGCAATCGGCGTGCCGTCCTTGTCGGCGACGCCCTCCGAAACCGCCACCACGCAGCGTCCGTACTTTTTCATGGCGGCCTTCACGTCTTTGACAAACCGGTCAACGCTGAACGCGCGTTCCGGCAGATAGATCAAATGCGGGCCGTCGTCCGGGTCCTGGCGCGCCAAGGCTGCCGCCGCAGTCAGGAAACCCGCGTTGCGCCCCATGATCACGTCGATCTTTACACCGCCCAGGGCGCGGTTGTCCAGATCGTCCCCCTTGACCGCGCAAGCCACGAAACGCGCGGCGCTGCCGTAGCCGGGGGTGTGGTCGTTCGCGCGCAGGTCGTTGTCAATGGTCTTGGGGATGTGGAAGCAGTGTATCGCATACTCGGCCTTGGCCGCCGCCTCGTTGATGATATGCACTGTCTCCGCGGAATCGTTGCCGCCGATATAGAAGAAATAACGCGCGTCCAACTTGCGCAGGACGCGGAAGATCGCCGCGCAATCCTCCGCCGTGGGCTTGCGCCGCACCGACCCCAGCGCGGAGGCCGGCGTGTTCGCCACCGCCTCCAGCGTCTTACGGTTCTCTTTCTTCAAATCGATAAAATCCTCGTCAAGTATGCCCTGAATCCCATGCAGGGCGCCGTAGATCTTGGCGATGCCCGGGTTGTCACGAGCGGCCAAGACCGCCCCGACCAGACTCTGGTTGATCACCATCGACGGACCGCCGCTCTGGGCTATCAGCATGTTCCCTTTTTTCACCGTACGCTCCTCTTCGCTTCATTTCATCAAGGCATTAATGATATACTTTAACCATGCGTAAAGGCAAACACCAGTTTGACCAGACGGAGGAACCCGCCACCGAAAACGTCTTTTTCGACGCCGATGCCGACGAGTCCGCCTTCTGCGTCAGGAAGACCGCCGCGCGGCATGAGCTGACCGAAAGCGACAAGCGGCACAACCGCGGCGTCAGGCGCCTTTTCAACAATGTCATACCCGGCCTGCCGATCGACCACGACCCGCCCGAGACGCGCCAGCCCCCCGAGCCCATCGCCGCCGCCGTCGAGAAGGTCCTGACGCGCCTTAAGATCAACGAGAGCCCCTGGTTCAACCGCCTGATTGCGGCTTGGCCGAAGCTTGCGCCACCGGAAGTCGCGAAGGTGGCGCGTCCCGGCAAATGGGAGAACAACACGCTCTACATCTTTGTGGACTCCTCGCCGCACCTCTTCGAAATCCGCCGCGCCCACCTGAAAAACATCGAAATGGCCGTCAAGACGCTTCCCGGCGGCGACCGCGTGCGTCAAGTGCGCCTACTGGTCAACGCGGTCAACCTGCCCTGACCCTTCCATCATTCCACCATTCCATCATTCCACCGTTCCACCATTCCATCATTCCATCATTCCACCATTCCATCATTCCATCATTCCACCATTCAAAAGGAGCCCCCCATGTTGCCCAGGACACAACAGTTGCACCAGTGGACCCATGAGAAGAAATGCCGGAAACTGGTTGAGAACCTCGCCAAGCGGCGGTTCACCGCCGTTTTCTGCGCCACCGCCGCCGAAGCCGGAAAATACATCCTGGAACAGGCCGCGACGGCCAAGAACGTCGGCTTCGGCGGCTCGCTCTCCGTCGCCGACCTCGAGATCGCCGCCGACCTGGCCGGGCAGGGCAAAGAGATCCTCAACCACGGCTTCCCCAACCTGTCGCCGGAACAGAAACGGGAGATCATGCGCCGCCAGCAGACCTGCGACCTTTTCCTGACCGGCACCAACGCCGTCACCCTCGACGGCCGCCTGGTCAATATCGACGGAGTAGGCAACCGCGTCGCGGCCATGATCTACGGCCCCGCCAAAGTCATTGTCGTGGCGGGACGCAACAAGATCGTCGAAGGCGGCGTCGACGAGGCTCTCCGCCGCGTCAAGGACAAATCCGCGCCGCCCAACGCCATGCGCCTCAGCAAGCAGACCCCCTGCGCGGTCACCGGCTTCTGCAGCGACTGCGACTCGCCTCAACGCATCTGTAACGTGACCGTCGTCACCGACTACAAGCCATCCCAGACCGACATCCACGTGCTGGTGGTGAACGAAGACATGGGCCTGTGACCTTCCGCGCCGAGCGGCGCGCATGACAGCGCTTTTATCTTGCAAGTCACCGTCATGTCCCTTGGACTTCTTGGAGATCGTGGTGAAAATGGCCAGAAGTTGATCGCACTCGTCGTGTAGATCGGCCATCTTCGCCGCAGGCACAACGCCGGATTCAACCAGGAGTTCCATCCGATACGCGGTTTCGTCCAGTTCCTTGAGGCAGTCGCCGATCTTGGCGGTGAACTCAGCCTTGGATCGTCCCAGGTTTGCCTCCCGGTAGTTGGCTCCGACAGACGTTCCGGACCGTAACTCCTGTTTCCCCAACACCTGTGCCTCGGTCGTCCTGGGCAAAGCCGAGTACAGCCGGATCATCACGCGCAGTGCAAACGCCTTCGTCCGCTCCGCCAAGTCCCTGCGGGGCTGAAAGGATGAAGGTTGAATGATGAATGGCCGTCAACGCTGCCTTGTGCTTCTTTTTCATCCTTCATAATTCATCCTTCATCCTTCCCAGACGCGGGCGAGGGTGGCTTGGATCTTCTTCTCCATGCGGGCGATCAGGTCGCGGTTGGCGGCCACCAGCGCCTGCTCGGCTTCGATCTCGGCCACGATGGCGCGTTGGGTTTCGAGGGGCGGGAGAGGAAGTCTGATCTGTTTCAGTGCGTTGCCGTTGAACTGCGGTTGTCCGCCTCCGGTCATAAGAGACGTGGCCTGTGTCCAGTAGTTGTCGCTCTGTGCGAACACCCAGTAGTACCGTGGCACCACACGCTCCGGAGCGAACCGTAACCTTATGAGATACGAGGCGAAGACAGCGGGATAGTCCGCGCTGAACAACATGGTCTTGCCGTAAGTCGCGCCGGTTCGCGCAACGAGAATATCGCCATGTGCCAGAAGCGAAGTTCGCGCATCTTCAGTGATCAAGACGTACTTGGCTCCATCCTTCCTCAACGTGCCATCGGGAGCGATGTCCGTAATACGAATGAACCGGGCATCCCCCTCGTCTGCTGCGCTTGCGGTATAACCGTACTCTGGCGTCGTGAGCTCACCGACTTCCACCATCGGCCACTCGGGCCGGATGGGGATGTGGGGGCGGTAGTGGTCGAGGACGGCGCGGGCGCCGTCAATGACCTTCTGGCACCCCTCGATCTCCGCCACTATCTCCTTCTGGATGTCGAGCGGCGGGAGGGGGATTTGGATAGCACCAATCTCCGAAAGTCGCAGGGAGGGATAGGCTTGGTCCGGAGTTATTTCTCGGGCGTCAACCCGACATAGAAGATGGTAGACAAACTTCGGAAGGGCCTTCATTTCGTCGCACATGATGCAGGCGAGATGACTAGAGACATAGGCGGGTGCGCCCATGACGACGCGGTGGTTTAGAAAGGTGGAAGCGCCGCTCTTCGGAAACAGAATCGTTCCGCTTGGGAATAGCTCCAGCCGGAGTTCTGAAGCTGCTTTTGCGTTCACCTTGTCGGCAGAGCCAACAAAGTGATCTGAAAGGTGAACGGCTCCAACGTCCGACGTGCGAATGAAAAAGTGCTCGCCGCCGGCAAAGTATTCTTCGCCCTGAGGTGCCGAGTTGCCCGATGTCACCCTGGCAATCTCATCCAGGCGCACATGTGGGTATTGCGAAACACGCTGCCCACTCTCCCGATACCTTTCCCCGCTGAGGTTGTAGTCGCCGTTGGCGGCGATTTTGGTTTTGGGGACGATG
>CAYRZP010000037.1:12856-17612 GCA_964428885.1 uncultured Lentisphaeraceae bacterium | reverse complement strand
GACCTGGACGCGCTGAAACGCTGGTACCGCCTCGCCAACGGCACACTGGACAAAGTGCTGGAGGTGTGCGACACGATCCTGAAATGTCACCGCGACATCTATGAACGCATGCGCCGCAGCATCCAGGGGGAGGCAGACAATGGCAAAGAGCGCTAAAGCGGACTCTGGGAGGGACGAGCGTCTGCTCGTCCGTGAGCATTGCCGCCCGGGCAAGCAGACGCTTGCCCCTCCCGTCGGTAGGGACGGATCGCCGAGCCGTCCGCAGGGCAGCGCAGACGTCCACGGTAGGGACGGATCGCCGAGCCGTCCGCAAGAATCTAAACGCAGTGACGATTAAACGAGATGAAACACACGACTTTTAGGGCCGGGACACGCGGCAGCACACTGGCCTTGCTGCAGACCCGGGACACGCTGGAAAGGCTGACGGCGCTTTTCCCGTGGCTGCGTTTCGAGACGGTCACGGTCGAGACCCCGGGCGACCGCGATCTTTCCACCGACCTGCGCGTGAGCCCGGGCGACTTCTTCACGCGCGATTTAGATGAGGCTTTGCGTGATGGCCGCATCGACCTGGCCGTGCACAGCGCCAAGGACCTGCCGTCGCCGACACCCGAAAGCATAGACTGGTTCTGGCTGCCGTGGGGAGAGGACCCGCGCGACGCATGGGTTTTGCCGCAAGGCAAAACTTTCGCGGATCTGCCGGAACGACCGGTCATCGGCGTCAGCAGCGAGCGACGCGAGGCTTGCGCGAAAACGCGATTGCCGAATGCGTCGTTAAGTCCGATCCGCGGCTCGATCCAATCGCGCCTGGAACAGCTCGACGCCGGGTGCTACGACGCCATCCTCATGGCCGGCGCCGCCCTGATACGGCTCGGTCTGGAAGGGCGCGTGACCGAGTGGGTACCGACCTCAGATTTGCCGGTGCCCGCCGGCCAGGGGCGCCTGGCCGTGACCTTCCGTACGGGCGATCCCGTCTGGACGCGCGTCCGCGCCTGCTTCGTCAAGGCCGTGCGCTTTGTCGGCGCCGGCGTGGGCTCCGCAGATTATTGCACATGGGGCGGAATCAAGACCTTGCGCAACGCGGAAGTGTGTCTGTATGACGTGCTCATGGACGACAGCCTGCTGACCTTCATGCCGGAAAGCGCTGAAAGGATTTTTGTCGGCAAGCGCTGCGGCGAGCATGCCGTGCGGCAGCCGGACATCACCACGCTGATCGCGGATTTCGCGCGTCAGGGCAAGCGGGTGGTGCGCCTGAAAGGCGGCGACCCGGGCCTGTTCGGGCGGCTGGCCGAGGAGACCGACGAGCTGGACCGTCTGTCGCTGCCATACCGTGTGCTGGCAGGGGTCAGCGCCCTGACAGTGGCCACGACCTCGACCGGCATGCTGCTGACCCGCCGCGGGGTCTCGCGCGGGTTCACGGCCATGACGCCGCGCGCCGAGGGCGGCGCGGTGGCGGGCGTTTCCCGGACAGTGCGGCAGAAGTTGCCGCTGGTGCTCTTCATGTCGGTGCGCGTCGCGGGCGAGATGGCCGGCGAGCTGCTGGAGGAAGGCTGGGACGCCGACACTCCCGCCGCGCTCGTCTTCAACGCCGGCTCGGAAGACGAGACGGTCTGCCGCACCACCCTTTCGGCGTTGCGCGACGGCACGGCGGCGCTGCCGCCGACCGACGACCCCGGGCTGCTGGTCATAGGCCCGCCCGCCGCCGCCGCCTTCCGCCGCGACACCGGTGCGCTGCGCGGCTGCCGGGTGCTGCTGACCTGCAGCGAGGCGCTGCTGGAAAAAGCCGTGCTGGCGGTGACCGACTTCGGCGGGGTTCCGCTGCCGCGCCCGCTGATCCGCCTTGAGCCTTGCCGCGAGGCGTTCGAAGCCGCGCGCGACATAGCGTCTTACGGATGGCTGGCGCTGACATCGCCGTCGGCGGTCCACATTTTCATGGGGATGGTCCGGCAAGCGGGCGTGGACATCCGTCGCCTGCCGAGGCTGATGGCCTGCGGGCCGGGCAGCGCCGCCGCGTTCAACGAGCACGGGCTCACGCCCGAGCTGACCCCGCCGATGGACTACAGCGCTCAGGGGCTGGCCGAAGTTTTGCGCGCGCGGGATTTCTCCGGCCAGCGCGTCTTGCGGCTGCGTTCGGAAAAGGCCGGGCCTCTTCTGGCGGATGTAATGCGGCAACAGGGTGCGGAGGTTGACGACCTGATCCTGTACCGCAACGAATCGGTCAATTATGACAGCTTCCCGGAATACGACGCCGTCTTCTTCGCCAGCGCCTCGGCCGTGGAGGCGTTCATGTCCCAATGTCCTGCGGACGCGCTTGACGGCAAGATGGCAGTCGCCATCGGCAAGCCCACGGCAGCGGCGCTGGCCGCATGCGGCCGCCCGCCCGACACCGTGTCCGCGGCGACGACCGTTGAGGACGCCATCAAGGCGCTTGCGCGGCTGGCGGCGTTCCGCTAAAATTCAATAGTGTTGTTAAGTTTTCCACTGTTTGTGTTCAACGGGATCTGCCACAAGGACAACGAAAGGCTGAGCCATGTATCACATTGACCCGCTTTACATAATGATGCTCCTGCCCGCCATCATCCTGGCCGGCATCGCGTCGCTGCTGGTGAAGAGCACCTTCAGCCGCTATTCGCGCGTGCGCGCCTATTCGGGCATGACCGGAGCGCAGGCGGCGGAAAGGATGCTGCGCGCCAACGGCGTTTTCGACGTGTCGGTCGAAGAGACCAGCGGTTTTCTCTCCGACCACTATGACCCGCGCCAAAAGGTGTTGCGGTTGTCGCCGGACGTGTACCGCTCGAATTCGCTGGCCGCGATCGGCGTGGCCTGTCACGAGGCCGGGCACGCGCTGCAGCACGCTAACCAATATGCGCCGCTGACACTGCGCACCATGCTGGTGCCGGTCACGACTTTCAGCAGCTCATTCGCGTTTTACGTGTTTTTCGCGGGCTTGCTGTTCCGTATGCAGCCGCTGCTTTACGCCGGCTGCATCATGTTCGCGGCGGCCTTCGTTTTCGCCTTGGTGACTTTGCCGGTGGAGTGGGACGCCAGCGCGCGCGCCAAGCAGCACATGGTCATGTCCGGCATCGTCTCGCCCGGACAGGAGTCCGAGGCGGGCCGTGTGCTTAACGCCGCGTTCCTGACTTATGTGGCGGCGGCGGTCAGCTCCCTGCTGACCCTGCTGTACTACCTGACGCGGGCGGGCATTCTCGGCGGCCGCAGCCGCGATTAAGTTTTAAAAAACAGCTTGGGTCTTGGGTCCTGAGTCCTAAGTCAACAATTCTAAAAGTCCAACATTCCAAAGGAGCAGTTCACAAGTATGAGCAAGAAGACGCATGTGTTTAAGGCCGAGATCCAGCAGGTGCTGGACCTGGTGATCCATTCGCTGTATTCAAAAAAAGAGATCTTCCTGCGCGAGCTGATCTCGAACGCCTCGGACGCGATCGACCGCGCCCAATATCTGGGCCTGACCGACAAAGCGATTGTCGCCGACGCTCCGGCGTGGAGGATCGACATCATCGCCGACCCGCAAGACAAGACTCTGGTGATCGCGGACAACGGCATCGGCATGAGCGAGGAGGAACTCGACAAAAACTTGGGCGTGATCGCCAGTTCGGGCACCAAAGCCTTCGCGCAGGCGCTTAAAGAACGCAAGGCGGTTGATGTCCCCGAGCTGATCGGGCAGTTCGGCGTGGGCTTTTACGCGGCCTTCATGGTCGCCGAGCAGGTCACGGTCATCACCCTCAAGCGCGGCGAGGGTCAGAAGGCGGTCAAGTGGATCTCGGTCGGGGACGGCACCTACTCGCTTGAGGATGCGGCGCGCGACAAGCCCGGCACGACCATCGTTCTCAAAATGCGCGAAGGCATGGACGAGTATCTGAACGAGTGGCGCATACGCGAGCTGGTCAAAAAATACTCCAACTTCATCGCCTACCCTATCCGCTTCGGCGACAAGGGCGAGACGCCTAAAGCAGACGCGGAGCCGCTGAACACCATGAAGGCCTTGTGGAAACGGGCCAAGAGCGATGTAAAGGAAGAGGAGGCCAACGAGTTCTACACCCACCTGACGCACGACCATAACGCGCCACTCAAGACCATCCACATGTCGGTCGAGGGCGCGATCGAGTTCAAGGCTCTGCTATTCCTGCCCAAGAGCGCCGGGTTCGACCTGCTGATGCCGAACAAGAAACACGGCCTGAGCCTCTACGTGCGCAACGTCTTCATAGGATCCGACCTTGACATGCTGTTGCCTGAATATCTGCGTTTCATCAAGGGCGTCGTCGAGTCCAGCGACCTGCCCTTGAACGTATCGCGCGAGACGCTTCAGGACGACGCGGTGATCCGCAAGATCAAGAGCAACATCACCGGCAAGATTTTAGCCACGCTGGCCGAGATGATGAAGGACGCCGCCGAGGATTACAAGACTTTCTATGCCGCCTTCGGCCGCATCCTGAAAGAAGGCATCCATTTCGACTGGGAGAACACTGACAAGATCAAGCCCCTGCTGCTGTTCCATTCCGCCAAACAGAACGACGGCGCGATGATCTCGCTAAAGCAATACGCGGAGTCCATGCCGGAGACGCAGAAAGAGATCTACTATCTGCTGGCGGACAGCCTCGAGGCCGCGCGACATTCGCCGCACATCGAGGCACTGACGGAACACGGCCACGATGTGCTTTTCTTCACCGACGCGATCGACCAATGGATCGTGGACAACCTGCGCGAGTACGACGGGAAGAAAATGGTGGCCGTGGACAAAGGC
>CAYRZP010000037.1:9738-12756 GCA_964428885.1 uncultured Lentisphaeraceae bacterium | reverse complement strand
TTCACCCAACTGATTGCCGACCTGATGGCTGGCGCGCAACCGGATTCCTGATGCCTCCACCGGGTTCCGGATCCCGCTGCTTGGGGCCTGAGTCCTGCGTCCTGAGTCCCTGACCCATGAACCCCGAACCCTGACCCCTCCTAACATGCTTGAACACATCATGCGGCTTTTGAACAGCCCGTACGGCCCTGATGTGCTGCGGGCCGTGAAGGTGTGCTTTCTGGTGTTCCTGGCCATCGCGGCTCTGGCGATTTTGTGCGCGTCCTCCGGCAAGCCGGGAAAAACGAATTTCGGCATGCTGCGCTTGCTTTTCACGGTCTTGTTCGCGCTCGTGCTGGCGTATCAAGCGACTTGGCAACTGGCCGGTTTCACCAAGCCTGAGTTCGTCAAGTTCATGCGCCGCTACAACCGACGCCCCAACGCGGCAGATTTGCAAGTGGCGCGCGGGCCTTTGCTGGACTGCCGGGGCATGGTGCTCACCGCGCCGGTGCTGGGCGACGTTTGGGGGCGGCGTTATCCGCTGGGCGCGGCGGCCGCCCACCCTTTGGGCTATTACCACCCGCGCTTCGGCATCACCGGGGTCGAACGGGTCTGCGACCCGGTCCTGAGCGGATACACGGCGGAAGGCGGGGACCTCAGCCCCGGCCGGGCGCTGTTCGCGCAGCGCGCGGAAGAGGGCGCGGAGGTCACGCTCACGCTGGACACGCGCCTGCAGCTCAAGGCTTACGATCTTATGGCCGGGCGCAAAGGCGCTGTGGTGATCATGCGCCCGCACGACGGCGCGTTGCTGGCGATGGTCAGCTCGCCTGGATTCAACCCGCATGACCCTGAAGCCGCGCTGAGGGACGATGTCAACTCGCCGGCATTGAACCGCGTGACGCAAGGACGCTACGCGCCGGGATCGGTCTTGAAGATCCTGTCGGCGGCGGCGGCCTTGGAAAAAGGGCTTTCGCCGGTGTTCCAGTGTCCGGCGCAGGGCTATATCGCCGGACCCAACACCCCGCCGATCCGCGACAGCGAGTATTACGCTTACGCGCGCCAGGGCGCGGCTTGGCAGGGCTGGGGCCGGATGGACATGAAATCCGCCATGGTCCACTCGTCAAACGTCTATTTCGCGCAATTGGGTGTCGCCTGCGGAGTGGAGGCTTTTAAGGCCATGATGGAAAGGGCGCGCTTGAACTCATCGCTGACCTACCTGAAAAACGCGCACGCCGAATTGCAGGGAGCTAGCGGAAATGTCCCCGACGTCCGCAAGGCCCCTGAACTGGCGCAACTGGCGATCGGGCAAGGCGCGATGCTGGTCACGCCGCTGCACGTGGCCTGCTTCACGGCGGCGGCGGCGTCCGAGGGCCGCATGATGCGGCCGCGCCTCTTGCGCGATGAAAAGGCCGAGGAAACGGCGCAATTGTTTTCATCGAGTACCGCAGAACGGCTGAAGGCCATGTTGCGCGAGACCGTGACGGACGGCACCGGACGCGGCGCCGATGTGGCCGGCCTTGAGGTCTGCGGCAAGACCGGCACCGCGCAGACGGCAGACGGCGAGGATCACGCCTGGTTCTCCTGTTTCGCCCCGCGCAAGCAGCCGCGCCTGGTCGTTACCGTTTTGATCGAACACGGCGGGTTCGGCGCGCGCGCGGCGCTGCCGGTCGCCCGCGCTCTGCTGGAAGAGGCCGACCGCCTGGGGTATGTCAGACAGCGATGAGGAAAGCATAACTACTAATGGCTGGATCGAGTAAAAAGAACAAAGCGGTTTCGCCGGTCGCTGCGGCCACAGGCCTTTTCCTGCTGTCCGCCCTGGCGGTGCTGTTTGCCTGCTTCTCAATCCTCGGGGTCAAGCTCAGCAACGCGCCCGCATTGCCGTGGGAACAGTTGATCCCGATCGGCGTCTATTTGGCCGGCGTGCCGCTGCTCTTGGGCTGGCTGAAATTGACCGGCTGGAACGGGGACGCGGGGCTGCCGGGCGCGGTCTTCCTGCTCTGCGGCATGGGCCTGGTGGTCCAGTTCCGCATGGGCAGTTTCGCTCAAGGCATGGCGCGGCCATGGGCCCTGCTGCCTTTCCCGCTGGGGCTGGCCGCCTTTTTCGTCGGGGTGAACTTGACAGGCAAGGGCCGCGGCCGCTGGCTGGCGGGCGCGGGATGGCTGGCATATCTGGCGGCGGCCGGGGTCTTCGCCGTGATGCTGCTGCTGGGACGCCGCTTCCGCGGCGGGGTCTACATGCCCGGCAACATGAACCCCTCGGAGATCATCAAGCCCTTGCTGGTCATCTTCCTCGCCGCTTACCTCAGCCGGCGGCAGAAAGACTTCTCGGAAACCCAGATCGGCATCCCCGTGCCCGCGCTCGATTCGCTGCTGGGGCTGATCTTCCTTTGGGCGCTGCCCATGCTGTTTGTCTTCCTGCTGAAAGACCTGGGCATGATGATGCTGATGAACGCGACACTGATCATCATGCTTTTCGCTATCTCGCAAGGGACCGGCTACCTGGCCTTGGGGCTCACCGCCGTGACCGCGGCCGGATTCGGCATGCGCGTCATCTCTTCGAATGTCCGCAACCGTTTTGACGTGTGGCTCAATCCTTTCGCCGATCCCACGGGCAAGGGCTGGCAGACCTTGCAGGCGCTTTGCGCCATGTACTCCGGCGGGGCCTGGGGCACCGGCCTGGGGTCCGGCGTACCGCAGGCGGTTCCGATCGTGACCTCGGATTTCATTTACGCGGCAATGGCCGAGGAACTCGGGCTTTTCGGCTGCGCCGTGCTGCTGATAGTCTACGCCATCCTCTTTTCACGCGGCTTCCGCGCCGCCGGCGCGACGCGCACACCGTTCGAGCGGCTGCTGTGCGTGGGTCTGACCGGATCGCTGGCGGTGCAGACGCTCATCAACGTGGCGGGCGTGGCCAAGGCTCTGCCCATGACCGGCATCACGCTGCCGTTCATCAGTCACGGCGGCAGCAGCCTGATAACTTCAATGCTGATCGCCGGACTGATGACGGGGCTCTCCGACCGCAAATAGGCGGACAGGCCG
>CAYRZP010000037.1:0-9638 GCA_964428885.1 uncultured Lentisphaeraceae bacterium | reverse complement strand
GAGTCCGGCGAAGGCATCAATGCGGCGGTCGCGGAAGAACGGCCACATGCGGCGCACCTGTTCCGCGCGCGCCATGTCAATCTCGACAGTCAGAACCTCGTCTTTGTCCGCCGTGGCCTGCGCCAGAATCTCGCCCTGCGGCCCGGCCGCGAAGCTACCGCCCCAGAAAGTGATGCCGCCGGTCACGGCGGAGGGATCGGCCTCGTGGCCCGTGCGGTTGACGCTGACCACCGGCAGGCCGTTGGCCACGGCGTGCGCCCGCTGCGTGATCGCCCACGCCTCGCGCTGCCGCGCCTGCTCGTCCGGCGGTTCGCTGCTCTCCCAGCCGATGGCCGTGGGGTAGATCAGCATGTCCGCCCCGGCCAGCGCCATCAGGCGCGCGGCCTCGGGATACCACTGGTCCCAGCAGACCAGCACGCCGAGTTTGCCGACCGAAGTCTGTATAGGGTTGAACCCGAGATCGCCGGGAGTGAAGTAAAACTTCTCGTAATACGCCGGGTCGTCAGGTATGTGCATCTTGCGGTACTGGCCGGCGATCGTGCCGTCTTTTTCCATGACCACGGCAGTGTTGTGGTACAGGCCGGCCATGCGCCGCTCGAAAAGCGAGAGCACCAGCACCACGCCCAGCTCCCTGGCCAGCGCGCCGTACTCCTCCGTGCTCGGCCCGGGCACCGGCTCGGCCAGATCAAACACAGCGGGATCCTGAGTCTGGCAGAAATAGAGGCTGTTGTGCAGCTCCGGCAGCACGACCAGCTCAGCCCCTTGCCGCGCGCAACCGCGGATCATCTTTTTCAGACCTTCGATGTTGGCGCGCGTTCCCGGGTCGAAGCGCTTCTGTACGATTCCGATTTTCATATCACCTTTTCAAATATCGTAGCAAACACTTATGCGACAGTCAAAGAAGCCAAACCGTCATGTGTTGTTGGTGGTGCGATTAAACTTCGTTACCTCGCACCGGCCCTATCACATCAAAAAACCTTCGGGATACTGCATGGTCACGCAGTGCAGGGAGCCGTGCTGCCTGATCAGCGGACGGCAGTCGATCCCGACGATCTCGCGTCCGGGGAACGCCTGCCGCAGACGGTCGCTCGCCACCGCGTCCCACGGCGAAGCGTATGTCGGCATCAGCACCGCGCCGTTGATGATCAGGAAGTTCGCGTAGGTCGCGGGCAGGCGCCGGCCGTCCTCTAACGCCGGCTCGGCCATCGGCAGCGGCACCAGCGCGTACGGCCTGCCGTCCAGCGTGCGCATGGCGCGCAGCTCGTCCTCCATCTTTTTCAATTCCGCGTGATGCTCGTCGCCGGGGTCGTCGCAGGACACGTACGCGATCATGTTGGGCGTGCAGAAACGCGCCAAGGTGTCGACGTGGCTGTCGGTGTCGTCGCCGGCCAGATGGCCGTGCCCCAGCCATAGCACGCGCCGGGCGCCCAGCGTCCGCCGCAAGAGCGCCTCCGCCTCGTCCCGCGACGCGTAGCCGTTGCGGTTGGGCGACAACAGGCAGGCCTCGGTGGTCAGGATTGTGCCCTGGCCGTCGGACTCGACGCTGCCGCCTTCGAGCACCTCGCCGAGCAGGTTGCGGTAACGGACCGTGCGCTCGAAAATGCCCGCCCGAAACAAACGCCGCGTGATCAGGTTGTCGCGGTCGGCCGCGAATTTTAGGCCCCAGCCGTTGAAAGCGAAATCGCACAGCGCGGGCTCGCCGTTTTCGAAGACGCTGAGCGGGGCATGGTCACGTGCCCAGGTGTCGTTCGAGGGCAGCTCACAAAACCGGATGTTGGCAAGGTTCGCCCCGCCGAGCTGTCCGTGCGCCGCGCCGGCGTCAGGGCAGACGATCAGGAGCTTTTCGCGGGCCGCGATCTCGCGCGCGATAGCGGCGAAGCATGGCGTCACCTCATCGAGCATGCCGCGCCAGTCAGTGTCCGCGTGCGGCCAGGTGAGCTGCACACCGCCCTGCGTCTCCCACTCAGCCGGAAAGCGTATATTAATAATCTCTTTCATGGACTCTCTTTTTGGGTGGCAGGAGGAGTGGTCAGGGTTCAGGGGTCAGTGCTTGCCGGGCATTTATCTCGCTAGTCGCGGGTCGCAGGCCACCGGTCGAGTTTTCCGCGGCCCCGCCCTCCACATCCGCCCATGCCGTGTAGCCGTTGCCAACCAGCCATTCGGTGGCGGCGACATGACCCTGCCGCGCCGCCTGCTTACACAGCTCGACGGCGCGGACATGGCTGGGTTGCACGCCTTTGCCGTATTCGTGCAGCAGCGCCAGGTTGTAGGCGGCGTCGGGCAAGCCCTTGGCGAGGGCTTTGGCGAACCACGCCGCGGCCTGCCCGTGGTTCTGCGGCACGCCCTCCCCGCGCACATACAGCATGCCCAGATTGTTCTGCGCCTCGGCCAGGCCAGCTTCCGCCGCCCGCCGGTACTGGCGCTCGGCCGCGTCGTAATCCTTGTCCACAAACCGCCCGCGGTAGTACATGTGGCCCAGCGCGTTCCAGGCGCGCGGATTGCCCTGCCCCGCCGCCTTGTCGTACCAGCGGAAAGCGCGTTCGTTGTCTTGCGGCACCCCGCGCCCCTGCTCATACATCTGACCCACATAAAACTGCGCCATCGGATGTTTCTTCTCGACCGCTTTCACGAACCATAGCAGCGCTTTGCCGTCATCCTGCGGCACCCCCAGCCCGTCACGGTAAAGCACCCCGATATGCACCTGCGCCTCAGTATGGCCTTGGCCCGCGGCCCGCGCGTACCAGAGGCCGGCCGCGCGGATGTCGCGCGCGCTCCCCATGCCGCGCGCAAGCATGAACCCGTAGTTGAACTGGCCGTCGGGGTTGCCCCTCTCCGCCGAGCAGCGGTACCAGCGCGAGGCTTTCTCCAGATCCCTTTCCACGCCGCGCCCCTCCTGATAAAACCAGCCGAGGTTGTTCATCGCGTTGGAATGGCCCTTGCCGGCCGCGCGCGTGTAGAGGTGCAGCGCCATGTCGTCATCCCGGGGCACGCCGTGGCCTTGCGCGTACATGGTGGCCAGGTTGTATTCGCCGTTGCTGTCGCCCGCCATCGCGGCCTGCCGGAAATAGACGCTGGCCCGCGCGAAGTCCTGCGTCACGCCCGCGCCGTGATAGTAGAGCAGCCCGAGACTGTTTAGCGCCAGTGGCTGGTCCTGTCCGGCCGCCTGTTCGAACCAGTCGCGCGCGTCCGCGGGACGATTCATACAGGACTGGCAGTCGACGCCGAGCAGGTACTGCGCCAGAGCGTTGCCCTCCTCGGCGTGCCGGAGAAGCAGCGGACGCCCTTCCGAGAGATAGCGCGCGCGCGTCTTTGCCGGCAACTCGCACAAAGGCTCCTGTTCGGAATAAACCGCAAGCAGGAACCGGAAGAAGGGCTGCCCGGCCTCCGCCAAAGCCCGCACCTGCCGCGCCGCGTCGGCGAACTCGTCCACGCTGCCCGCCGCGCGGGAGCTAACGAACCTTTCCACAGCGGACTTGACCTGGCCGGGCGATTCCGCGGCAAGCGAAAGACAAAACCCGTGAAGGCAGATTATGGCCAGAAGCGGCAACCTCATGCGCGAGACATCCTCACTACTTGAATTTCACGAAGGAGGCCTGGCGGCTTTCGCGGCGCGGGTCGAAAAGAATGGCGTCCGAGACCGGAGTGCTGGAGCCCAGCACTTTCGCGTGTTTGTTACGCCACCCCTTGCGCCGCGCGTAGACAGTCATCTGGTGGCCGCGCGTGAAGAACAACGGCACGTCCGCGATCATGGCCAAGCCGTAAAGAATCTTAATCCCCAGGCCGCCCGGCCTGCGTCCGCCGGACCGACCCCGGCGGTCAACCCACTGCCGCACCAACTGCACCCAGAACCGGCATGTGTACCGGAAACCAAGAACGTCAAACCCGTCTTTCAACATGCGGAAAATATCCGCCTCGCTGAAACCCGCTCCCGCGCCCGAAACCGGCCTTCGGCGGTTAAACGCGGATGCCAGTCCCAACTTTTTGCGGTGTTCGGCCGTCAGCAGAAAGACCCCGCCGTTTTTGAGCACGCGGTGGCACTCCCTGACCGTGTTCTCCATCACAGCCCCGCCGGACAACATGCCGTGAGCCAGCACCACGGCATCGAACTGCTTGTCTTCGAACGGCAACTCGCCGTCCGCCCCCGCACACAAAACCCGTTCCTCACCCAACACCGTGGCTATCAGATTACGCCGCTGCACGGTCGGCTCGACACTCACCCAGTAGCCGCCGCGCTGGCTTAAGATCCGGCTGACCCCCGCATGCGTGAAACCGATGTCAAGCCCCACCTTGACCCTTTGCCCGGATGTCTGCATGAAATGCAGCACGGCGCCGACCTCGCGCCTCAGCGGCAACGAATCGATGATCTCGCGCCCGATTTGTCTGTCAGAGGTTGTGCGCATGACAAAGTCCAGATTTGTCTGACTTTATCACGTCCAGCCCCCTGCTGTCAAACTACAGTCTGCCAGCGATGCGCTCGTATTTCGCGATGGCGTCACGGACGCACTCCATCACCGCCCGCGAAGAGATGGTGGCCGCCGTGATCGCGTCCACCTCGCCGCCGTCTTTCTTGACACGCCAGTCCGCCTTGATCGAGCGGCCCAGCAGCGGCTGCCGGAAGGCGTCGGACTCCATCTTGGTGCCTAGCCCCGGCGTCTCGCTGGCGACCAGTTTCTGATAATTCACCAGCTTGCCGTCCGCGCTGATGCCGACCATCAGCACGATCTCGCCCCCGTATCCGTTTTTCGAACGGCCTTCCAGCGCCACCCCGGCCGGAACCCCGTCCTTGGATGCCACAAAGAAAACAATCCCGTCGGCCTCGCGTTTCACCGGTGTGTCAACACCAGCCGGCAAGACCCCCGCCGCGGCCTTGGCGGTCCGCAGCTCCAGCGCGGCGGCGATCGGATCTTTGGTCTTGCCGTACACCGCCGCCAGCAGGGCCGAACTGACCGCGCAGATCACGGTCAGCACCAGAATCAGTTTGATTGTGTCTTTCATGTCAGTCTCATTTGACGCCGAAGACGCGGTTGCGGGTGGCGCGGTTGATCAGCGGCGTGAAAGCGTTCATGATCAGGATCGCGAAACTGACGCCCTCCGGATAGGCGCCGCTCTTGACCGTGCGGATCAGCATGGTGATGATGCCGCAGCCGATGCCGAACACCAGCATGCCGCGCCGCGTGACCGGGGTCGTCACCATGTCCGTGGCCATAAAGAACGCCCCGAGCACCAGCCCGCCGGTAAGCAGGTGCGCCAGCGGCGGCAGCGCGGTGGCCGGCGCCGCCAGGCGCAGAACCGCGGCATAGGCCAGCACGGTCAGCAGATAAGCCGCGGGGATGTGCCACGTGATGACCTTGCGCGCCAGCAGGTAGGCCGCGCCGATCAGCAGCGCCAGGGCCGATGTCTCGCCGATGCAGCCGTTGACATTGCCTAAAAAGAAATCCCGCAAAAGCGAGAGGTCGAACAAAGGCAGGTCTTTGCCGGCCTTGAGCGCCTCTTTCACATACCCTAGCGGAGTGGCCGTGGTGGCCGCGTCAACCACCGTCTCCGTGGCCTTGGTGGCGGCGTCGGCCGCCACCCAGCGCACCTTGAGGATCCATTCCGACGCGCTCCAGGTGGTCATCGCGCCGGTGAAGGATATCAGCATGAAGGCGCGCCCAGCGAGCGCGGGATTGAAGGGGTTGTATCCCAGCCCGCCGAACACCTGCTTGGCCACCACGATGGCGAAGAGCGAACCCGCCACCGCCATCCAGGACGGCAGGGACGGCGGCAGGTTGAAGGCCAGCAGCACTCCCGTCACCACCGCGCTGAGGTCCGAGATGGAATTGGCGCGGCGCATGGCCTTGCGGCAGCCCCATTCCGCCGCCAGGCAGGTCGCCACGCACACCGCGGTCAGCCGCAAAGCGTCCAGCCGGAAGAACCACAGGGCGGCTGCGAAAGCCGGCAACAGCGCGATCACCACGTCCAGCATGATGCGCTCCACCGACGCCCCGCTGTGCGTGTGCGGCGAAGAACTGATGATGTAAAAGTCTTTGGATGCTTCAGGTTTCATAACGATTCACAAATCATAATCCCATACTTGTCGATCCGTGGTTCCATCTCTCCCGGGGCGTGCCGCGGACGCGACGAAACGCGTCCCTCCATAACGGCGGGGCCGCCTTCCCTCACCCTAAAACTCCTCTGTGACCCCTGTGCCTCTGTGTGAGAAATCCATGTCCACGCCAACTTTAGAACTTTAGCACTCTCGAACTTTAGAACTTCCTTATCCAGCTCCATGCCCATCCATACCCATTCATGGTTCCTACCCGCGCTTGGCTGCCGCGCGCCGCGCCATGACCGCCGCCTTGCCGCGCCGCATGTGCTGCACCAGCGGGCGCCGCGCGGGACACACGAACGCGCACGAGCCGCACTCGATGCAGTCCATCAGCGCAATGCCCTCCGCACCCTCGATATCATCGGCCTCGATGAACTGGCTCAGCTCGGCCGGCGCCAGACGCATCGGGCAGGCGTCAACGCAGCGACCGCACGAGATGCAGGCCTGCGAAGTGAAACATGTCACCTTGCCGGCGGACAGCAGCAGCAGGCCGGAAGCGGTCTTGCCGGTCGGCACGTCGAGCGAGCTGACCGCGAAACCCATCATCGGCCCGCCGGAGATGATTTTCGCGGCCTTTCCCTTGACCCCGCCGCAGGCCGCCACGAGGTCGGCGTAGAGCGCGCCGCACGGCGCCAGCAGGTTCGACGGCTCGGCCACCGCGTCGCCGGTGACCGAGATCACCCGCCGCGTCAGCGGCTCGCCGTTAAGCACCGCGTCCCAGACCGCATAGGCAGTGCTGACGTTCTCGACCACGCAGCCGACATCCATCGGCAGCCCGCCGCGCGGCACCTCGCGCCCGGTCACGGAATAGATCTGCTGCTTCTCAGAACCTTGCGGATAACTGGTTTTGAGGACCGTCACGGCCACATCGCCGTCCATGTCGGCAAAGGCCTTTTCCATGGCAGCGATAGCGTCAGGCTTGTTGTCCTCGATCGCCACACGCAAACACTTCGCCCCCAAAATGTGCCGGATGATCTCCGCGCCGTCGCGTATCTCCCGGGCGCGCTCTACCATCATGCGGTGGTCAGAGGTCAGGTAAGGCTCGCACTCGGCGCCGTTGAGGATCACAGTGTCGATGGGCTTGTCGGACGGCGGCGAAAGTTTCACGCGCGTCGGGAATCCCGCCCCGCCCATGCCGACCACCCCGGCCTCGCCGACGCGGGCGGCCAGATCTTTGCGGTCCGCTTGCCGCCACTCTGTCAAACCGGACATGGTCTGACGCTCGTCCGACCCGTCGGTCTCGATCACCACCGCCGCGCAGGCGCGGCCTGAGGCGGAGACGGTCTGCTCGATGCCCGCCACCTTGCCGCCGGCCGGCGCGTGCACCGGCGCTGATATGAACCCGGCCTGCTCGGCGATCAGTTGGCCGCACTTGACCGTGTCGCCGGCCTTGACCGCCGGCTTGGCCGGCGCGCCCAGATGCTGCGACATCGGCACCACCAGCCGCGCGGGCATCGGCAGGACGCGGATGGCGGCGCCTGCGGCCAGGTCTTTGTGATAGGCGGGATGGATGCCGCCGCGAAAATTATAGGGGGAACGGATAGTTGCCATTTGAAATGTCTCTGTGGTTACGTGGCGGCAACCGCCTCTGATCCGGCCGCGCCGTCCTTGCGTATGCAGCGTCCGGGACACTTGGCGACGACCTCTTCCCTGGTCAGACTCTTGGTGTAGTCCACCACCGCCAGGAAGCCGTCCATCACGATCGCGCCCTCGTCCGCGAGTTTCGTGCAGACTCGGCAGCCGATGCAGCCGGTGCCGCAAACCTTCTTTACGGCCGGGCCCTTGTCCTTAGAGCTGCAAAGCACATGTATCGCGGCAGCGGCGGGCACCAGCTTGATGATCTTGCGCGGACAGGCGTCCACACACTTGCCGCAGGCGATGCAACGCGACTTCTCGACCGTGGCGATGCCTTTGACGATGGCGATGGCGTTGACCGGGCAGACGCGCGCGCACGAACCGTACCCTAGGCAGCCGTAGGCGCAGGCCTTGTCGCCGCCGGCCGTGGCGTGGGCGGCGGCGCAGTCGGTGATGCCGTTGTAGGCGGCGCGGCGCACCGCCTCGGTGTCGTCGCCGCAGCACAGCACGATCGCCACGCGTTCCTCGACCGCGCCGGCGGCGCGCCCGAGGAACGCCGCGATCGCTTTCGCGCACTCCGGCCCGCCCGGGGCGCAGAGTGTCAGGTCGGCATTGTCGTTAACGATCTTACGGGCATAGTCCGCGCAGCCAGCTAACCCGCATCCGCCGCAGTTTGCGCCCGGCAGCATCTCGGCAATCTTGGCGATGCGCGGGTCTTCCTTAAGGCTCAGATATTTCTCAGCCACGGCCAACGCCGCGGCGCTGGCCAGTCCGATGCCGCCGACACAGAGAGTTGATGTTAAGATCGGATCCATAATAGAAGGCGTCAGGGTTCAGGGGGTCAGGGGGTCAGGGTTCAGGAAAGCCGCCATAGCCTTCGTTTTTTTCTTTAACAGAGGAACTCGACCAACGGCGGTCAGCTTCCGGCAACTGTTTTTCTAAAGTCCGTTCCATGCCGTTCAGCATGCAAATGCACTCTTTATACCTGGCTCGATACTCATCATAAATCGTCATAGTCTCATAACCTTTAAGATGCGCCATGTAAAAGTGATGAACAGTTTCTGCGGCCTCTCCGCGACTGCGGTTAACTCCTTCAATCTTGTTACGAACATGGCGGTCATCGTATTTTTCAGCTAGTTGGGCAGGGGCGCTGTTTGAAGAACGCCTGATCTGTGAGCCTAATTCGTATTTTTCCTCGACCGGCCATTTGTGGCTTATAGCACTGATCTCTATATGCAAACTGCAAAGCTTTTGATACACGATCAGATCTTCCAGACGTCGGTACGAACTCATTTTCCCTGCCTCATGCCCTCTGGCCCCTGAACCATAGTTCCTGCCTCCTGTCTCCTGAACCCTATTTAGAGCCTGTCCGAAAAGTCCTTTTCGGACAGGCTCTACTTCACCAGCCCGCTGAAACCCATGAAGGCCAGGCTCAACAGGCCCGCGGTCACCAGCGAGATGGCCACGCCGCGAAAGCAGCGCGGCGGGTCGGCGCGGTCGATCTTCTCGCGCAGCCCCGTGAAGATCAGCAGCGCCAGCGCGAAACCGAGGGCCGCCGAGAACCCGAAAAGCGAGGATTTGAACAACCCGTACCCCTCCTTCATGTTCAGGACCGCCACGCCCAAAACCGCGCAGTTGGTGGTTATCAGCGGCAGGAAAATGCCTAGGGCGGCGTGCAGCGGCGGGGCGAAGCGCTTCATCACGATGTCGATGAGCTGCACCAGGGCGGCGATCACAAGGATGAACGTCAGGGTCTGCAGAAACTTGTCGAGGCCGAACGGCGCCAGCAAGTATTTCTGCAGGCACCAGGTCACGGCGGAGGCCATGGTCATCACGAATATCACCGCGCCGGACATGCCCAGGGCTGTGCTGATTTTCTTGGAGACCCCCAGAAACGGGCAGATGCCCAAAAACCGGCTGAGCACGAAATTGTTGACCAGCACCGCGCTGACGATCAGAAGCAGATGTTCCATGG
>CAYRZP010000036.1:4669-17745 GCA_964428885.1 uncultured Lentisphaeraceae bacterium | reverse complement strand
GATTGGCGGAGAGGGAGGGATTCGAACCCCCGGTACCTTGCGGCACGCATGATTTCGAGTCATGTGCATTCAACCAGGCTCTGCCACCTCTCCGGGAAACGCGGTCAATATAACTGAAATGGAACGGGAGGGTCAAGCCCGGCGTGGAGCGCGCGAGCTTTGTAATTGCCAAGCGGCGGCCATCAGGTTAAGGTTTACAAGGTTTAATTTGCGGTCGGTTTTTTGTCATGGCGATAAAGGTCATTATTGTGGAGGACGACAGCCGCCTGAGGTCCGGGTTGCGCGAGATCGTCGAACGCGACCCGGAGTGCCGGTGTGTCGGCGCGTTCGGGTCGGGCGAGGAGGCGCTGGCACAGGCGTCGGCGCTTGAACCGCAGGTGGCGGTGATGGACATCAACCTGCCGGGCATGGACGGCATCGAGTGCGTTCGGCAACTGGCGGCCAAGCTGCCCGGCCTGCAGATCGTGATGCTGACGGTTTATCAGGACACCGACAATCTTTTCCGCGCGCTGGCGGCGGGCGCGCACGGCTATCTGGTCAAGCCGGCCCGGGCGCGTGACCTGATGGAGGCGATCCACGACATCCACCGCGGCGGCGCGCCGATGACCAGCGCGTTGGCGCGCAAGGTGGTTGACGCCTTTCGCAGGCAGGCCAAGCCGTCGGCGCCGCCGCAGGGCGCCGCGCCCGTCGGCGAGGGTGACGCCGAGGAGCTGGCGCCGCGCGAAAAAGAGGTCCTGGACCTGCTGGCGCAGGGGTTTTCTTACAAGGAGATCGCCGAGCGGCTCAATGTGGCGTTCGCCACGGTGCACACTTACGTTTTGCGGATCTACAAGAAACTGCATGTGCGTTCCAAGAACGCGGCGGTGGCAAGGTGGCTGGGTTACCAGCCCGGCGAGTGAGGAGGCGGTCATGAGCGACAGCGGGCACATCGGGCGGCGCGCCTTTCTGCGGATTGCGCAGGCGGGCATGACGGCGCTGCCATTCTTGCCGGAGTCGGCACGGTCGCAGGCGGCGGGCAACGCGGCCGCTGGCGCGGCGCCGGAAAAATACAGCCGCCAGATCAAGCTGGGGCTTGTGGGTTGCGGCGGACGCGGCGCCTGGATCAGCAACCTGTTCCTCGCGAACGGTGGTTTTGTGTTCACGGCGGTGGCCGATTATTTTGAGGAGCGGTCGGCGCGCGTGGGCCGTCAGCTCGGCGTGCCGTCCGCCGCCTGTTACTCCGGGCTGGAGGGGTACAAACGGCTGATGGCATCGGGCGTCGAGGCCGTGGTGCTGCAGACCCCGCCCTTCTTCTTTCCCGAGCACGCCGCGGCGGCGCTGGAGGCGGGGCTGCACATCTACATGGCGAAACCGGTGGCCGTAGACGTGCCGGGCACTCGGCAGATCGAGGCTTTGTACAAAAAGGCCGCCGCGGCCAGAATCGTTTTTCAGGCCGATTACCAATTGCCTTGCGATCCGGTGAACATGGAGGTCGCGCAGCGAATACGCGCCGGGGCTTTAGGCAAACTTCAGACAGTCTTCTCGTCAGGGTGGGCCGGCGGCAACGGATATCAGGATCCGCCGCTGGAGGCCACGGTTGAAAACCGGCTGAAGGATCTGGTCTGGTGCAACGACGTGGCTTTGGGCGGCGACTACATTGTGCATTATGACGTGCATATCATTGATGCGGTCGTGTGGGCGCTGGGCCGGTCGCCGGTCGCGGCGCTGGGCGCGTCGGCCGCTTTCAGGCCCTCCGCGCACGGCGACGCGCGTGACTCCGGCACCGTGGTCTACATTTTTGACGACGGGACGCTCTGGTGCCACCAGGGTGTGCTGGGGAGTTATCACGACTGGATCCGGGCCGGACGTCTGACGGCGTCATTGCAGGGAACGCAGGGCACGGCCTGTCTGTCGTACGCGGGCAAGGCGTATGTGCGCGGCGGGCCGCGGCATTTCAGCGGCGGCGTGCCGAATCCGGAGGCGAGCGTGCGCACTAACATCGCGGCCTTCCGGCGCGCGATCGACGACGGCGACTATTCCGGGCTCCATGTCGCGCGCGCGGTCTCCAGCAATTACGTCGCGATTCTGGGGCGCGAGGCGGCGGCGCGGCGCGGGACGCTCACGCTGGAAGGTCTGATGTCGGAGAACCGGGCGCTGCGGCCGGACCTCAAAGGGTTGCGGGCGTAGCCCGCAACATGATTGGGGCCACTGATTGGCATGGGCCGGGGGGGGTGGCGCCACGAAGGCACGAAGGATTCTTAGAGGGCAGTGACCGGGTGGATGAAACCACAGAGGCCGCAGAGGATTTTAGGGGGCAGTGGCCGGGACCTGAACCACGAACGGACACTAATAAACACGAACCATGAAGGTTTGCGTGCGGGCAAGGGGGTCAGGGGCTGCGGGCGTGTTCGAGCCAGGCGCGGGCGGCGGCCGCGTCGAGATCCTTGCTGTAGCGTAGCGTCTGGTAGCTTTCCAGCAAGTCGCGAAAACTTCGCGCCTGCTCCTGCGGCAGCTCGGGCTCGACGCGTCGGAACCAGTCCGGCCAGGTCTCGAAAACGCGGCGGCGCAGGTGCGACGGCACGGCGCGGCGCGCGATCCGCGACATGGCCCGTGAGAGTTCGCGCCGCAGCCGGGCTTCGCTGTCCAGTCTGGGCCGGTGCCGCCGGCGCCTGAGCCACCAGAGCGCGCCTAACCCGGCCACGGCCACCGCTCCCGGAACGCTCGCGAGCATGTGCCAGAGCAGCAGGAAGAGGTCTGCGCCGAAGTCGGCCAGCGCCACCAGGAGGTTGGTATTGCGCAGGTATGACAGGGCGCGTTTGAAACTGGCCTTGATGATGTCCAGCGTCCATCTGATCCGGCCCGGCCGTTTGAGGAGCGCGGGGTTGCCCGAGGGCGGCGTGGGGTCGGCCACCAGCCATCGGCCGGCGTCGCGGTCGAAGACCTCGACCCAGGCGTGGCCCTCGCGTTCGCGCACGACCCAGCGTTTGAGCCACGGGTTCCACTCGCTGCAGACGTAACCCCCGATCACGCGCGCTGGTATGCCTCGCCCCCGGAACATCATGGCCGCGGCGCTCGCGAACAAGGCGCAGGCGCCTTCTTTGCGCGACATGAAATCGGCCAAAGGGTCGGGTTTGTCCTTCATGCGCAGTCCCAGGCGGTATCTGAAGCGCCGGGCGAAATGGTCTTCGACAATTTTGATTGCGGCGGGCAATGACGGCGCGTCAGCAAGGCCGGGGCAGGCGCGGGTCCACTCCGCGACGTCTTCGGCAAGGTGCTCGGGTATCTGCAGATAGTCGGTGGCGGAGAAACCGTCGGGGCAAGGGTAAGCGCTGTGCAGGAGGCGCGAGGGCGTGACATCGATAGAGTAGCTTTCAGGGAACGCGCCGGCCGGCGCGACCATGCCGTTGGGCTCGGTCAGCGGCTGCGGTCCGTCGCAGGCGAGGGTCAGGGCGTTGCCCGGCAGGCAAAAGCCCGAGAGCTGCGACGGCGCCAGCACCTCGACCTGCCAGCCGGCGCGTGAGTTAGGCGGCAGATGCGGCACCAGCAGGTACGCGCCTTTTTTGCGCCCGGCAACAGTGTCCGAGGATTTCGGCAGCGGGGTTTCGGGCCTGATCGCGCTCCACCTCCCGTTTTGGTAACGCACGAACACGTTTTCGCGCAGGTATCCCGGCAGGTATGCGGTGTCCAGCAGCATGATCAGGCGCATGCGCCGCCCGAAATTTCCGGGGGTTCTTGCTGACAGCCGCAGATCGCTCGGACGGTGGCGTCGGTCGGCATACATGACGAATCCGAAGATCCGTTTTTGCGCGGCTTTCGCCGCGCGTTCCACCGGCTGCCGCAGGGTGAACGCCAGTGTCGCGAAGGAGATCAGTAAAAGAACTCGCCGGGCCAGCTCCCTTAAGCCCGGGGCCGCCGTTTCAGCGGCGCGCGGCGCGGTCAGGCGCTGCGCCAGGTCGGCGGCGGCCAGCAAGGCGACCAGGCCCCACACCAGCAGGGGCCCGTGGTTGCCGACAAACCCCGGCTCCATGTGGGAGCGCGACAGCGCCATCATCGTCATCGGCAGGCCGCCGATCGCCGCCAGGGACACGGTGTTGACGGAAGGGCGGAACAAGAGCGAGGTCAGGCCCATGGCGTAGGCCACGGTGATGATGCGGTCGAGCGCCCGGCTTTCCTCCGGAGCGTTGTCGGGCGGCATCAGGCGCGCGACGTTGGCGGCGAGGCAGAACACGGTCAGCGCGATGCCGCTCCAGATGACCCGGCGGGTTGTCGCGGGCAAGGGGCGCGGGCGCAGGGCCGCCAGCGCGGCGACAACGGCAGAAAGATACAGCAGGCCCTGAGTGTCTTCGCGGCAGTACCACCAGGCGCACCACATCAGGGCAGCCGCGCTCAGAAGCACAGGCCAGCGGCTGCGCGGCGGGTTTTCGGCGGACGCGGCGGCCGTGCGGGGGCGGCATGCGGGAGTGGCGGCGCGGCCGTTCATAACGCGGGCACCTCCCCGCGCAGCACGGATCTGGCGGTCAGGCGAATGACCTCCGGCGGCAGGTTTTCGATCAGCCGGTAATTGGGTATGATCAGGACCACCTTAAGCCCGATCTCCCAGGCGGCGATGTTTTGGACGAGGCTGGCCCGGCGCCGGTCCCATCCGGTAAGTATCAGCAAGACGCTCTGCAAAGCGCGCATCTCCTCGAAAAGCAGCGGTTCCAGGCGGTCGAGCGGGTCGTCGCGGCACGGCTCCACGGCGGCCAGCAGGTCAAGCACCTCTTCGAGGTAGCCGATCCGCCCGGCGGTGACGAAGCGGTAAACCTGCGGCCCGGCCACCAGCAGTTCCAGCACGCGGTCGGTTGACGATAGGGCGTCGGTGACGGCGGCGGCCAGGGACAGGGCCGCCTCGACCGGGGTTTCGCGCCGGAGCCAGGCGCCGGTCCATGTGAAGGGTTTCTTTTCCCGGGTGTCGATCAGGATGGCGGTACGCGAGCGGCCTTCGGACTGGAACTCCTTGACCACCGGCACTCCCAGCCGCGCGGATGAGCGCGGGTGGACATGCCGCAGGGCGTCGCCGTCGCGGAACTCCCGGCAGCCGTGGAACTCCAGGGCCTCGCGCGCCATTTCGCGGGCGGCGGAGAGATCCTGCTTGTTGCGGTTGCCCAGCGGGATGTCGAAGGATTCCAGGCGGCGATAGCGCGGGTAGACGGAGATGCAGCGCTCGTGCGGCGCGGTGCGGCCCCAGCGCCAGAAACCGCACGGGAAAGAGGAATCATAACGCAGGGCGGGCAAGGTATAGACGCCGCGCGCCAGGGCGCGGCCTGAGGCGGAGACGGTCTCGTCGGCGCCGGGCAACAGCAAAGGCAGATGCGCCCGTCCGCGCCTCATGCTGAGCCAGTCGGAATACACCAGCGTGTCGATGGCCAGGTCGCGGGCGCTGAAGCGTCCGAGGTTGCGCACCGTGTAGCGGGTTTCGAAACGGCTGCCGCACTCGACGCGCGCGGGCATGGCGGCGGACACGTCGAGTTTAGGCCGCCAGACCAGTCCGGCCGCGACGCACACCATGATCCATGCGGCCATGGAATAACCCAGCAGCAACATGCGGCTTTCGAAACCGACCAGCAGCAGCAGCATGGTGGGGCCGATGCCGATCAGCCCCGCGATGAAAAGGCGCGGGGTCGTATGGGCCGTGACGGCGTAATAAATCCAGGAGACCAGCGGGAAATTGCGCGTGAAGCGGCCGCGCCGCCCGTGCTGATAGCCGATAGGCGGGTTGCGCAGACGGCGCCAGACACGGACGGCCAGTCTGGCGATGGCGCTCATGCGGGAACCGGCTCCGCGCGCAGGGCCTCGGCGATCACCGCCTCGCCGGTCAGTCCGCCGTGGCGCGCCTTGACGTCGATCACCATGCGGTGGGCGAGCACGGGCGCCGCCTGGAGCTGCACGTCATCCGGCCGCACGCTGTCACGTCCCGCCATGTAGGCCGAGGCTTGGGCGCAGCGCCGCAGGTCGAGCGAGCCGCGCGGGCTGACCCCCAGGCGCAGGCGGGGGTCGTGGCGCGTCCTTTCGACCAGGCGCACGATGTAATCCAGCACTGAGTCCTCGACGCCGACCTCGCGCACCTCGGACTGCAGGTTGGCCAGAGTGCCGGTGTCCATGACGGGACGCAACTTGTCGAGGGGCTGGGACAGGAGCTGGTCGTGGAGCAGTTGCAGCTCGTGGGCGTGCTGCGGATAGCCGATCGACAGGCGCAGGCAGAAGCGGTCCAGTTGCGCTTCCGGCAGCGGGTACGTGCCGTTATACTCGACCGGGTTCTGCGTGGCGATGACCAGGAAAGGGCGCGGCAGGGCGCGCGACGAGCCTTCGGTGGTGACCTGGCGCTCGGCCATGGCCTCCAACAGGGCCGATTGGGTGCGCGGCGAGGCGCGGTTGATCTCGTCCGCGAGCACGATATTGGCGAAGACGGGACCGGGCCTGAAGGTGAAGCTGCCGTTGGCGGCGGAGTAGATCATGCCGCCGACGATGTCGGTGGGCAGCAGGTCGGGGGTGAACTGGATGCGCGAGAAACGCGCGGACAGGGAGAGCGCGAGCGCCTTGGCCAGGGTGGTCTTGCCGGTGCCGGGCACGTCGTCGACGAGCACGTGGCCGTCGGCGAGCATGGCTGTCAGAAGCTGGCCGATCGCCGCGCTTTTGCCGCGGATGACCGTTGCGAGATTTTCTTTCAGACGCGCCAAGACGGCTTTCGGCGCCATGTTGGTTTCAGAGCCGTTATGCATGTGATGATATTAACCTCAGGCCGCTGGCACTGCAAGCGGCTTAGTATGGAGATGTGCTTAAAGCGGTGCCGCGACCCGCGCGCGGCGCGGTTCTTGTCACCGCACTCCAGATCCGGGGCGGCGGGGATTTGCGATATCTCGGCTGTTACATAAGGAAGCTTGCGGTAATGCGGGGGGAGTTGTCATAATAACAATCTTTCACTAGGTAAGGCGGGTGTGAAGTGATTGAGACTGAAGAGGTAAGAGCCAGGCTGGACAAGCTTTGCGGCGGGCTGGTCGAGATGCGCGGTTATCTTGACATAGATAAACGGCGCGAGATGCTGGGGCGTCTGGAGGAGGAGGCGGCACGGCCGGATTTCTGGAACTCCCAGAGCGCGGCCAAGGAGACCATCGCCAAGACCAACGCGCAGCGGGCGTTCGTGAAGCCGTTCGACGAGCTGTCGCGTCTGCTGGACGACGGGGCGCTGATGCTGGAACTGGCGGAGGCCGAGACCGAAGGGGCGGCGCGCCAGCAGGCGCTGGCCGAGGCCGCCCACATGTTCGACAAGGCGGACGGTTTGTTCTCCAGATTGCGCATGCAGTCGCTGCTGGGCGGCAGGCTGGACTCCTGCAACGCCTACCTGACGCTGCACTCCGGCGCGGGCGGCACCGAGTCCTGCGACTGGGCCGACATGCTGTTCCGCATGTACCGGATGTACTGCGAGGACAACGGGTTCGAGATCGAGGTGCTGGACACGCAGCCCGGCGAGGAGGCGGGGATCAAGTCGGTGACGTTCCTGGTGAGCGGCCCTTATGCATACGGCTACCTGAAGGCGGAGCGCGGCGTGCACCGCCTGGTGCGGATCAGCCCGTTCGACGCCAACAAGCGGCGGCACACCTCCTTCAGCTCGCTGGACGTGGTGGCGGAGCTGACCGACGAGATCGAGGTGGAGATCAAAGAGGAGGACCTGCGGGTTGACACCTACCGCTCCGGCGGGGCCGGCGGCCAGCATGTGAACAAGACCGATTCGGCGATACGGCTGACGCACGCGCCGACCGGGATCGTGGTGGCGGTGCAGTCCGAGCGTTCGCAGCACAAGAACCGCTCCAAGGCCATGAGCATCCTGAAGGCCAAGATCTACGAGTATTACGAGGACAAGAAGCGCAAGGAGATGGAGCGCTTTTACGGCGAGAAGGGCGAGATCGCGTGGGGCAGCCAGATCCGCTCTTACGTGTTCCAGCCCTACACCATGGTCAAGGACCACCGCACGGAGGAGCAGACCTCCAACGTGCAGGCGGTGATGGACGGGCACATCCAGCCGTTCATAGAGGCGTATCTGAAACAGAACGCGACGAAGGCGTAGGGAAGTGCAGGGGAAGCGCAAGGAACGACAGCATGGGATTGTCATTGGAACAGGCGAAACGGGTTTTGGAGCACAACGGGCAGTCGCACGTGCTGCGGTTTTGGGGCCGGTTGGACAGGGCAGCGCGCGGCGCTTTGCTGCGGCAGATCGCGGCGATCGATTTCAAGGATGTCGCGCGCATGCGGCAGACGCTGGCGGCCAAGGCCGATGCGGCCAGGCGCGCGCCGCGTCCCGCGCCGGTGACGCGGTTGACGCGCGGGCGTTATGCCGAAGCGCGCGCCGCAGGCGAGGAGCTGCTGCGCGAGGGCCGCGTGGCGGCGCTGCTTGTGGCGGGCGGCCAGGGGTCGCGCCTGGGTTACGACGGACCTAAAGGCGCCTTCAGGATCGGCCCGCTTTCGGGCAAGCCGCTCTTCTATTTCCATGCCCGCAAGATTTTGCGGCTGACGCGCGTTTACGGAAGGCCCGTGCCGTTCTACATCATGACCAGCGAGGCCAACGACGCCGCGACGCGCGCGTGTTTCGCTGAGCACGATTATTTCGGGCTCGACCCCGCCGATGTGATGTTCTTCAAACAGGGAGTGTGGCCCGCGCTGGACGAGAGCGGCCGGCTGATCCTTGAGGCGCCGGGCCGTATCTTCGTGAGCCCTGACGGTCACGGCGGCACCCTGACCGCGCTGGCGAAGAACGGGTGTCTGGAAGACATGGCCGCGCGGGGCGTCCGCAGCGTCTTCTATTTCCAGGTCGACAACCCGCTGGTCGAGATCGCCGATCCCGCTTTCGTCGGGCTGCACGCGCTCAGCCGCGCCGAAATGGCGCTGAAGCTCTGCCTCAAAAATTCGCCCTCTGAAACGATGGGCGCGGTGACGCGGCTCGGCAACGGGCGTTACGGCGTGATCGAGTATTCCGAGCTGACGCCGGAGCAGGCCGCCCGCTTCAAGTACGGCAGCCCCGCGATGCACGTCTTCTCGCTGGACTTTCTGAAGCGCGAGGCGCGCAAAGAGCTGCCGCTGCATGTGGCGCACAAAAAGATCCCGTTCTGCGCGGATGACGGTTCGGCGGTCAAGCCATCCGCGCCCAACGGGTACAAGTTCGAGAAATTCATTTTCGATGTGCTGCCGGACGCCAGGACAGTTGTGAATCTGGCGTTTGACCGGCACGAGGAGTTCTCGCCGGTCAAGAACGCGGAGGGCATGAATTCGCCGGCGACGTGCCGCCGCGACCTGCAGGCCAAGTGGCGGCGCTGGCTGCGGGCGGCGGGCGTGGCCGTACCGGACTCGGTGCCGGTCGAGATCGACCCGGCGTACGCCGGGTGCGCGGCGGAACTTAAGAGGGGATTGTTGGTGCGAGATGCTGTGGTGTGATCGGAAATGACGTGACGACATTGGCGATACCTCGAATGGAGAAGCAGTGGAGAATCAAGAGTTCTCTCCGACGCATGGCTTTGTCAGGCGGGCATGCGGCTGGGTGCTCTAACTCTGCGGAGCGGTTTTCGGTCGTTTCGCTTTTCTCGGGTTGCGGCGGCATGGATCTCGGGTTTCTGGGCGGATTTGATTTTCTTGGCAAACATTATCCGCGCAACGGCTTCGAAATTATCTGGGCCAACGAGATTAATCCGGCTGCTTGCGCTACTTACCGGCATAATCTGGGACATCATATTGTTGAGGGCGACATCAAAGACGTTTCGACAAACATGCCTTCCGTCGCGGATGTGATTATAGGAGGGTTTCCTTGCCAAGACATTTCGATTAACGGCAAAATGCGGGGTATAAGAGGAAAACGCAGCAGTTTGTATACGGCCATTGTAGAGGCGGTCAGGAAACTCCGGCCCAAGGCGTTCGTGGCCGAGAACGTCGGCGGGTTATTGATGAAGCAACACGCCTATTCGCTGCAGAAGATTCTGGATGACTTCAACGGGCTTGGTTACCGCGTTAATTACCGGCTTTATCATGCGGAAGATTTCGGGGTTCCTCAAACCCGAGATCGCGTGTTTATCGTAGGCACGCGACAGGACATGCCTGAATTCGCGCCACCTTTGCCGGTGAGCGAAAAACCGGTGACAGCCAAAGAGGCTATTGGTGATTTGGAAGAACGTAACGCAGACAAGGCGTTCTCGCACATTTGGAGCGGTGCCAAAGTCAGTGGAGAACAAGGCAACCGACACCTGATTGCGGACCGCCCAGGGTATACGATACGCGCCGAGTGCCACGGAAACATACAGTTTCATTATTCGCTGCCCCGGCGGATTTCCATGCGCGAGGCGGCGCGGATACAATCTTTCCCAGACAGCTTCCGCTTCGTTTCCGGAATCCGGGAGACCGAGCGGCAGATAGGGAACGCAGTGCCGCCCGTTCTGGCTTGGCATGTTGCTCGCGCTGTCGAGACGATCTTGCGGGAGGGGGCGTGTTCAAATGATTGAGATTGAAACCATCTTGAATAAAGCGTGTGTTGCTTTAACTGAAGAAGCGCGTATGACAGGTTTCAAATCAAGCCCCTTATTTGAGCAAAGGGTTCGAAATGTGCTTGCAGATTTAATGCCGGATAATTTCGGGATAAGAATCGATATGTCTCCGCCTGCGCAGGCGTTTCCGGATATTGCGATGGGTTCCTTTGGCGTTGAGGTTAAATTCTCGCTTGGCGACAATTGGCGTAGTGTCGCTAATAGTGTCCAGGAAACACAGCGCGTAGACTCGGTCAAATGTGTTTATCTTGTTTTTTGTAAAATGGGAGGGGTGCCGGAAGTGCGGTGGCGACCCTATGCAGAATGTATAGTTCATGTTCGCACTTCACATGTTCCCCGGTTTGAGGTTGATCTTGAAGCCAATAAATCTCTGTTTGATCTCATGGGAATAACCTATGACGATTTTCGCGTGTTGCCTATGCACGAGAAAATGCGATATGTCCGAGCATACGCGCGCGGGCGCTTAAAAAAAGGCGAGCGTTTGTGGTGGATGGAAGACAAAAGCTCGGAAGCGCATACAATGCCCATACAGGCCCGGCTTTACACATCGCTGTCTCATGACGAGAAATTACGTCTTCGAGCTGAGGCCGCGTTACTTTGTCCGGTCATAGTCAAGTCGGGCAGGGTTCGTAACAAGTACGATGATGCGGTTCTATATTTGTTGACTTATCATGGTGTACTTTGCCATCAGGCCAGGGATTTGTTTTCTGCGGGGAGCGTCGCCAATCCATCCAACGACAACAAGGGCGGGGTGTATATTCAGCGGGCTTTGAAGTTGCTAGAAAAAGATATGATAGATGCGGCGATGCGGATGGATGACGAATTGTTTGTCGAATACTGGGGCGAGAGTGTCCCGCCTGCGCAACGTATTTTGCGTTGGCTCAGGAAAGCCGATGCGATGGCATCCGGGTGGAAACCGTCAGAAGTTTTGTTTTTGGACGAGCAGGTGAAGGAGGGTAAACAGCGATGAGACCGGTGGTGTTGATTATTCGTGACGGGTGGGGGATTAATCCGAGGGAAGACGGGAACGCGGTGTTCGCGGCGCTGACGCCGGTGATCGACCGTTTGAAGGCGCGGTACCCTTGGACGCGGCTGGCGTGCAGCGGCGAGGCGGTCGGGCTGCCGGAAGGTTATCAGGGGTCGAGCGAGGTCGGGCACCTGAACATGGGCGCCGGGCGCGTGGTGGTGCAGGAGCTTAAGCGGATTGACGACGGGCTGAGCACGGGCGAGCTGTTCAAGTCGGAGAAATGGGCGGGACTGATCGGAAACTGGAAGGCGCACAAGAGCGCGCTGCACTTCATGGGGCTGCTGCAGGACGAGGGCGTGCACGCGCACCAGGAGCACCTTTTCAAACTGATGCGCCGGGCGCGCGAAGAGTTTCCCGAAGGCCGCATAGTGGTGCATCCGTTCCTGGACGGGCGCGACACGCCGCCGCGCAGCACGCTCGAGTATCTGGCGCGGCTTGAGAAAGAGATGGCGGCGGTGGGCAACTGCGTGATCGGCACGGTCCAGGGGCGGTATTACGCCATGGATCGCTCGAAAAACTACGCGCTGACCGACACGGCTTATGCCTGCGTGACGGCGGGGGCTGGCCGCAAGGCGGCGACGGCCGCGGACGCTGTGCGGGAGTCGTACGAGAAAGACCAGACGCCGGACCAGACGCCGATGGTGGACGAGTACATACCGCCGTATGCTGTCGGCGGGTATGCGGGGATGCGGGACGGGGATTCAGTGATGCATTTCAACTACCGGCAGGACCGCGCGATCCAGTTGTCGCAGGCTTTCGTCTGCGATGATTACGCGGGCAGGCGCGCGGCGCGTCCGAAGGTCAAATATCTGGGCTTCACCCGTTACTGGAACGAGTTCAGCGAGTACCTGCTGGGGGCGATGGGCGGTGACGGCGGCATGGACAACCTGCTTGGCGAGGTGATCGCCAAGGCCGGCCTGCGGCAGCTCCGCCTGGCCGAGACGCAGAAGTTCCGGCACGTGACCAGTTTCTTCAACGGCAAATCCACCGAGCCGTATCCGGGCGAGGAGCAGGTGGACGTGCCGAGCCGCTTCGACCCGGCCACGTTCGCGAGCCATCCCGAGATGGAGGCGTACAACGTGACGGAAGAGCTGCTCAAGCGGCTGCGGGACAACCCTTACGCCTTCGTGGCGGTGAACTACGCCAACTGCGACATGGTGGGGCACACCGGGGACATCGAGGCGGCGCGCAAAGCGGTCGAGATCGTCGACGAGTGCGTCGGGCGGCTGCTGCCGCGGCTGTTCGAGCTGGACGCGCATGTGCTGATCACGGCTGACCACGGCAATGCCGAGCAGATGCGGGATTACGAGACCGGGGCTAACAAGACCAGCCACACATTGAATGATGTCGAGTGTTTCTATGTGGCGAGGGACGCGGTGGGCGTCAAGCTGGCCGAGTCAGGCAAGCTGAGCGACATCGCGCCGACGGTCCTGGCCTTGCTGGCTCTGCCGGCACCCGCAGAGATGACGGCCGCGAACCTGATCGCGGGGCGCCCGGACTGGGAGTGAGGC
>CAYRZP010000036.1:0-4569 GCA_964428885.1 uncultured Lentisphaeraceae bacterium | reverse complement strand
ACGCTGATCATCCTGCACACGACGGAGGCGCCTTCGAGCAGCGCCTTGCAGAAGTTGCGCGACCTGGGTGAGTGCCATTACTGCATTGACGAGCGCGGGATCGTCTACCGCATCATCGACCACCGCCGCGAGGCGTACCATGCGGGGCGGAGCATGTGGAACGGTCGCAGCAATGTCGATTCGTTTTCGGTGGGCATAGAGGTTTGCGGGTATCACAACAAGCCTTTGAACGCGGCCCAGTATTCAGCCCTGCTGGCCATTGTGGGGGAGCTGAAGCACATTTACGGGATCGCCGACCACAACGTGCTGGCGCATTCGCATGTGGCGTACGGCGCGCCCAACAAATGGTATAAGCGCAGCCACCGCGGGCGCAAGCGCTGCGGCATGATGTTCGCGCTGCCCTCGGTGCGGGCGCGTTTGAACCTGAAGACGCGGCCGTCGGCCGATCCGGATGTGCGGGCGCGGAGGCTGGTTGTGGCCGACCCGTATCTGGCCAAAGTCCTTTACGGCGCGGTGCCGCAGCAGCAGGCGGTCGCCGCGCTCAGCGCGCGGGACGTAAATGTGATCGGCAAGGGGCGCAGCGCGTGGGACATCGCGCGCGAGGCGTATGACAAATCGGACACCGTTTACATTTTTCCTGACGGTTTGCAGAAGCGCGGGCATCAGATTCCCGATTTCCGCAAAGTGCCGGCCGGCACCAAGGTGGTGGTCAACTCCACTGACGACAACCTGCCCGAGACCTATCAGACCGTCGGCATCAACGGAAAGGCGCAGGACATCGCCGGCGACGAGGCGATGGCCTCCTCCACGGTTTATGTGTATCCCGACGGCAAATATGTGATCGGCAGTCAATTGAGCGCGGACGCGGTGCTCAAGCTGCCCTACGGGACAAAAGTTTTGGCAGGTTACGCGGTCGGCGGGCCGATCACCGCGAAGCGGCCCGCTTCTGCGATCTGCAGCAGCCGCTGGCGGTCGTCAGACACCTTTTTCTTGGTTTCGGGGGTCTTGATCCCCGGCGACAAGGTTGACGACGGCAAGATCCCGTCCGGCACGATGATCTTTTTCAAGAGTTGAGCAAGGCCGTCGCAGCCTTCAGGATGACCTCGGGCTCCGCCATGCGGCCTTTGCCGGACGTGCCGCAGGCAAGGTCGCCGGTGTCGGCGTCGACAAACCGCGCGTGGCGGCTTGCGAGCAGGGCGACGTTCGCCTTGGTCGCGGGGTGTTCCCACATGGCGGTGTTCATGGCCGGCGCCAGCAGCAAAGGCGCCTTGCAGGCCAGCGCGGTGGCGGTCAGGAGGTCGTCGGCCAGTCCGTGGGCCAGTTTGGCGATGACGTTGGCCGTGCACGGCGCGATCACCAGCAGATCGGCCCGTGCGGCCAGCGAAATGTGTTCCGGCACCCACTCCGCGGGCTCCGCGAACATGTCAGCGCTGACCGGGTTCCGCGACAAGGTGCGAAAGGTCAGCGGCGTGACGAAGCGTGTGGCCGCGGCGGTCATCACGACATGGACATTGTGTTCGGCCCGGACAAAGAGCCGGGTCAGCTCGCAGGTCTTGTATGCGGCGATCGAACCTGTCACGCCGAGCACGATGGTTGACATGGTTGGGCACTCCTTCGTCAGGCCAGGCCGGACTTCACGTTGATGATGTCGCAGAGGCGGCGGAAAGCCGACTCCAGATCGTCGTTGGTGACTTGGAACATGTATTCGGCGGCGTGCGAAAGCTCCTCTTTCGCGTTCTTGACGCGCTTCCTGATGGTCTCGGGCGAATCGGTCGCGCGGCGTTCGAGCCGTGCGGAAAGCTCCTGCAGGGAAGGCGGGTTGATGAAGACATCGACAAAACCGTCTCTCAGTGGGTCGCCCGGGGGCAACGCTTTAACATACTCGCGCACCTGGCGCGCGCCTGCCACGTCGATATCCAGCAGGACGCATTGGTTCTCGGCCAGCGCCTGGTACACGGGTTCTTTGAGGGTGCCGTAATAGTTGTCGTGCACCCGCGCGTGTTCCAGGAAGAGGTTCTCCTTGATCATCTGCTCAAACCTGGGCTGGCTCAGGAAGTGGTAGTCGATGCCGTCCTCCTCGTTCAGGCGCGGTTCGCGGGTGGTGCATGAGACTGAATAGCAAAGCTCGGGATAATGTTGCAGCAGCAGGTCGCACAGGGTGGTTTTGCCGGCGCCGGAGGGGGCTGACAAGACAATGAAAAGGGGCTTCATCAGGGAGTTCCTAAATAATCGAGTTGACGGCCTTTTAGTTTAGCGGGTCGGCGCGAATCCGCAAAGGGAAAACATGCCATGCAAAATTGCGGACGCTCCGCAGGGCGTTTTTGGTAGGAAAGGCGCGCCGAGCCGTCCGTTTATATGCATTATAACGCCAAATGAAAATGCTCTGCCGCGCCCCGCAAGAGAGATCAGTTAGTTTTTGAATCCGTCCGTCATTATGGTATTATCTTCAGTCACTAGAGAAACGCGGTTTCTTAATACGGAAAGGATTTCAGGATGAAGCGCGCTTATGTAGTGATACTGGCAGGGGGGAGCGGGGAACGTTTCTGGCCGTTGAGCACCAAAGCCCGTCCCAAGCAGTTCATTTCGCTGTTCGGCGGGCGGCCGCTGCTGTCGCTGGCGGTCGAGCGGCTGCAGGGGCTGGTGCCGCCCGAACGGATTTTCATAATTACTGCCGAAAGGCTGGTTGACGATACGGCCGCGGCCGCCTGGAACGTGCCCAGGGCGAACATCGTCGGCGAGCCTTGCAAGCGCGACACGGCGCCTGCGATAGCGGTGGCGTGCGGGATCGTGCGCCAGCGCGACACGGGTGGGGTGGTCTGCATCCTGACGGCCGACCAGTTGATGAGCGACGTGGAGACATTCCGCCAGACGCTGGCGGACGCGATCAAGGTGGCGGCGCGGCAGGACGCGGTGGTGACCATCGGCATACCGCCGACGCACGCGGCCACCGGGTTCGGCTACATCGAGGCGGGCGAGCCGCTTGAGACGCGCACCGTGACGCTCTTCAACAAGGCCATCAGGTTTGTGGAGAAGCCGGACGGTTATACGGCCGCGCGGTATCTTGAGAGCGGCAGGCACTACTGGAATTCCGGCATGTTCATCTGGCGGACGGAAGTTATGCTAAAGGCGCTGAACGAGCACGCGCCGGATTTGGGAAGGCTGTGCGAGGCGGTGTCCGGGGCGTCGTCCGCGGAAGAGACGCAGGCGGTGTTGAACAGCGCCTATCCATCGCTGCGTTCGATATCCGTCGACTACGCGGTCATGGAGCATCTCGGCAACATCGTGATGGCGCGCGGGCAGTTCGGATGGGACGATGTGGGGTCGTGGCCTTCGTTGGCCGGCCATTTCTCGGCGGATCATGACGGCAACGTGATCATCGGCTTTTGCGAGCAGCGCGAGGCGCAGAACAACATCGTGGTTTCCGAGAACCGGCTGACCGCGCTGATCGGTGTGAGCGGAATGGTCGTGGTGCATTCCGACAACGCCACGCTGATCTGTCCCAAAGAGCGGGCCGAGGAGGTCAAGAAGCTGATCAGGCGCATCTCCGAGCGCCCGGACGGGGAGAAGTACGTTTAAGCCATGCCGGACGACCTTCAGATTGCGGCGCGGCGTTTCAAGCTGACCGTGGCGTATGACGGCACGTCCTACGCGGGGTGGCAGGTGCAGCCGCGCGACATCAGCGTGCAGCAGGTGATCGAAGAGGCGCTGCAGACGGTCTGCGGGCAGAAGGTCAAGGTCCACGGCAGCGGGCGGACCGACCGCGGTGTGCACGCGCGGGGGCAGGTGGCGCACGTGGATCTGGCCACGCGGATCGCGGCGGACGCGCTGGGGCGGGCGCTGAACGCGCGCCTGCCGCGTGACATCCGCGTGTTGCGGGTCGCGGAGGTCCGTCATGATTTTCACGCGCGGCGGTCGGCCTTGCGCAAAGAGTACCGGTATTTTGTCTGGAACGCGCTGACGATGCCGCCGGACAAGCGGCTGTACGCGGCGCACGTTCACCGTCCGCTGGATGTCGCGGCCATGCGCGCGGCCGCGGCGTATTTCGTGGGGCGGCACGACTTCGCCTCTTTCACGGCCAACCCGCAGCGCGAGGTCGCTAGCACGGTGCGCGAGGTCTACGGTTGCACGATTGCGAAGAAGGGGCCGGAGATCGTTTTCCGCGTCAGCGGCGAGGGCTTTTTGTATAAGCAGGTGCGCAGCATGGTCGGTTTCCTGCTGCGTGTCGGGCAGGGCGCGGAGCGGCCGGAGGCGGTGGCGGAACTGCTTGCGGTGGCTGCCCCGCGCAAAGCGCGGGTGCCGTCAGCGGTGCCGCAAGGGCTTTTCCTGTGGCGCGTCTTTTATCCCAGATACAGAACTTCCATTTGTTGTCATGCCAGATTGCGGGAAAGGCATTCCATGTTACACCCCCTCCCCACTTGATCGGGTTTGTGCAGGGAATCTCCGTCCAAAGATTTGAGACCGCTGGACCGTTGGGGCTATACCTGAAACTAAGGACACTGGGTGGATAATACGTCTGCTTGCGCAGAGAATTTGTTGTGTCAGCGAATGACAGCAGGTACATGTCAGGAG
>CAYRZP010000035.1:0-17777 GCA_964428885.1 uncultured Lentisphaeraceae bacterium | reverse complement strand
TCCCGCGCCCTGTCCCGCCGGAATAACGTCTGGACAGGACACGGGCCCAGGCAGAACCCCTTAACGGATACCCAGGTAGAGTCCTCTCGCGTGCCTCTGGGTCGCCCAAGGCGTGTTGCCGTAGGCGCCGAGGTTGACGCGGCAGCCGTTCGAGCCATATTCCTGCCGCCACTCCGACGCCGGGTCGCCCGCATCGACCGCTGGCGAGAGGTTGCTGGCACCGGTCGTCTTGTCCTGGCTGCGGTAGCAGACTATACGCCCGGTCGTTTCGTCGACATACCCGACATTGCCTTTCAGGTGCACGTTCATGGCCGCGAGCTGCGCGTAGCAGGGCGTGGTGTAGGCGTAGACCGTGAAGCCGGCGCTGGCGACAGTGAGGGAACTGGCGTAGTCGTAGGACGTCACCATGAGCGGATCGAATTCGTGGATGGTCTCGGGGTTCATCGTGAGGTTACCCTCCGTCGCGTTGTAAATGCAGTTCGTCGCCGTCACCGCAACGTAGTTCATCGCGAGGCGTCCACCCGTCCTGACCGAAATGTCCCTGAGCGTTGAGGGAGCTGTCCGCCCGCAAATGTTACCGTAGACGATCGAGTCTTTCAAATTCACCGTGCCCTTGACGACATTGAGTCCGCCGCAGTTTACGCCGATGGACAGGTTGTAGGCGAACGTGCAGTTCTTAATATCCACGGTCGCACCGGACGAATTCAAATTCACCACCAGGCCGCCGCCCATGGTCTCGGCGACAGAGGAGTTCCCGTTCCATTCCGCGTTGCCGACCCAGACGCAGTTGGTGAACGCGCTGCCGCCGCAGGCGTTTTCGAGGAACACGCAACCGCCCCAGGTCGACTGGTTCGCCGGCGTGACGTTGCCGGCGAACCGGCAGCGCCGCATCGTCACCGGTGCCCCGGACGCATAGACGGCCGAGCCGGCGGAGCGCGTGGAGAGACCGTAGTAGCCGGCCTCGTTCAAATGGACACCGTTCGTCGTGAACGTGCAGTTGTCGAAGAATGCGCGGGCGAACGTGGAGACGTAGACCGCGCCACCGAGCCCGACATCCCGGTCATTCAACACCACGTCCATGTTGCCGTCGAAGACCGTGCTGGCAACGGTCAGGACGGCTGTCGAGGAGCCGGTGGCATCGAAAGCCCGTCCGCGCGACGGCGCGGAGCGTCCGTTGTTGAAAAACTTGCAGTCGCGTATCGTAAGGCCGCCCGCGCCGGTCTTCTGGAGTGCGCGGGTGGTCATGTTGCAGAAGACGAGGCACTCGAATTCAAGCGGCGCGTCCGCGTTGTTCTCGACCGTGAGTCCGTTCTGGAGTTTTTCGTTGTCGATGACACTGACCGTTCCCGCAGCTCGCTCGGACGCGCTGTTCTCCGAGCCCGCAAAACCGCCGCGGACCGCTAGGTTGTTGGTTATGCTGATGTCGGCGCGGATTCTGAAGTTGCCGGTGGAGATCCAGATTTCGGTCTTCACCGGGTTCGTCACCGCCGCGAACGCGCTCGCGAGATCCGGGTACGCGTCCGTCCAGTTCTCGCCGTTCATCAGGCAGTCCGCGCCGGCGCGCACGTGAATCACGTGCTCGCCGCCACCTTTGCCGACGAAATCAGGATTGGTGCCGGAGACGATGGAAGTCGTCGAGTCGGATACTTCGGTCGCGGAGGCCGCGTTCACCGTGTAGGAGAAGGTCAGCTCGTCGTCGTTGTCAAAATAGTACGGCAGGTTCCAGGAGACGTAATCACCGTTGTGGACGTTCTCGAAAGTCTTCTCCGCCACCGTCACGCCAACGTTCTTGCAGACGAGCGTCACGGTCGCGCTGTAGTCCGTGCCGGAGCTGGAGCCCATCGCGAGCGTCGCCGTCGGACGCGTTCCGCCGTCCGCGTAGATCACGTTGAAGGAAATGACCTTGGGCTGTCCGACCGGCGTCTTCGATGCCTTGACCGTGTTACCGTACGCGCCGAGGTTTACCTGCCCGCCGTTATAGGCGGGTTCAAAGGAATAATCGCTCGACGGATTACCCTTGTCGATCGCCGGGGACGTCGATCCCGCCGTGGTTTCGGCCCCGTTGTTGAGGAAATATCCGGCGGTCGAAAGAAGGTGCGCGTCGAACGACACGAGCGTTGCGTAAGTCGAGGCGGCCGTGCCGAAGCTCCCGATGCCGTTGGAAGTGGTCTTGAGCGCGTCGACGGTGGCGGTAGGGGTCACGAACAATGGGTCAACCGTGTAAACGGTCGCTTCGTCGAGGTCAAGTCCGTCCGTTGTGACGGTGCTGACGTAGGTCAGTTCGTTGGAGGTGACGATCGAGTGCGCGAACGTCAGTTTGCCGCTCGACTGGACGGCGATGTCGCGGCCGGCCCCGCCCGTGTAGTCATAGCCGCGGATGTTGCCGTAGACTATCGAGTCGGCGACGTTTACCGTGCCCTTGTTGACGTTGATCCCGCCAGGCGAATGGCTGCCGACCGTGAGATTGTAGGCGATCGTGCAGTTCTTGAGATCCACAGTCCCGTCCGATGAGCTCAGGTTGACCACCAGCGCCCCGGCCGTGGCCGAGAGCCCGGGTGTTTGCGAAAGCCATTCTGTGTTGCCGGTCCAGACGCAGTTCGTGAACGCGCTGCCGCCCGAAGCGCCGGTTAGATATACGCAACCGCCGTCGGGCGTTTCCTTGACATCCACGCAGTTGCCGGCAAAGCGGCAGCGCCGCATCGTGACCGGACACGCCGTCGCGTAGAGCGCCGAACCACGACCAGTGGCGTTACCCCAAGTCTTGCTCGAATTGTAGAAAATACCGTTGGTGACAAACTGGCAGTCGTCGAAAAAGGCGCGCGCGAACGTCTCGATATACAACGCTCCACCGTAGCCCATGTTACGCTCGGTCATATACATGTTGCCTTCGAAGACCGTGTTGGTGACGGTGAGGACGGTCGTCGCGGAGCCGACGGCGTAGATGCCGCGTCCGCTGGCAGCAGAAGCCGAACGTCCGTTGCCGAGGAACTTGCAATCCCGGACCGTGAGGTCGCCGGTGCCGGTCTTCTTGAGCGCACGAGTGCTCATGCGGCAGAAAGCGATGCGTTCGAACTCCAGCGGACAGTCGGCGCCATTTTCAATGGTCAAGCCGTTCTTCGTGTCAAGATTGTCCAACCGGGTGATCGTGCCGGCCGTACGTTCGGATGCGACATTCTCCGTCCCGGCGAAACCGCCGCGGACAGCGAGCGGCGAGGCGAGGGTAACCGTGGCGAGGGTGTCGTAAGTTCCGGAAGAAATCCAGATTTCCGTCTTCGTCGCATCCGCCGCGACGATTGCCAGCGCCGAAGCGATGTCCATCACGGCATCCGTCCAGTTATCGCCGGTCTGGAAGCAGTCGGCGTCTGACCGCACATGCACGACGTGCGCTCCACCGCCCTTCCCGAAGTGATCGGGCTTGGTGCCGGTTGCGGTTTCGGGAATGCTGTCCGAAAGCGTGATGGCGTTCGCCGCCGTGACGGTATAGGAGATGGTGTAGACCGTTCCGGAATCGAAGTAGGCCGGCACGTAATATTCGACCGTATCGCCGTCGTGCACGCTGATGAACGTTTTTTCGGCGACCGTCACGCCGCCGGTCGCGCAGATAAGACGGACGGTCGCGATGTAGTTGTCGCCGGAGTCAATGCCCATCGTCATCGAGACGAACGGACGGGAGAATCCGTTGGTGCAGGTGATGTCGATCGAAGCGACTTTGGGCTGGCCGGTCGGGGTCTTCGACGCCTCGGTCGTATTGCCGTATGCGCCGGCATTGAGGCGTCCGCCGTTGTAGTAGGGCTCAGCCGAGCAGTCATCGCCGACCGCACCGAGGTCGATCGCCGGAGACATCGTGGCGGTCGCCGGCCCCGTCGCGCCACTGTTCAAGACGTATCCGGCCGCGGAAAGGACGTGCGCGTCGAACGCACAGACTTTCGCGTAAGTCGCGGCGGAGTTGCTGAACGTGCGAATGCCATTGCTGGTCATTATGCACGCTTCAACGTTGTTGGTCGTAGTTACGAAGTGGGGATCCGCCGTTAGGACCGTCGCCTCGTCGAGGTCGAGTCCGTTCTCAGCAGTGACGCTGAAGCAGTCAGTTGCCATGGACGCGACGACCGAACGCTCGATCTTCAGTTTTCCGCTCGACTGGACGGAGATGTCGCACCCGCCGCCGTTCGCGTAACTGCGGCCACGGATGTTGCCCCAGATGATCGAGTCGGTGACGTGCGCCGTGCCGCCGCGGACGTTGAGTCCTCCCGGCGAATGGCTGCCGCAAGTGAGATTGTAGGCGAACGTGCAATTCTTGACGTCTACGGTCTGCGCCGCGGTACTCAGGTTGATGGACAGCGCCCCGCTCGCGTACGTCGTCCCCGGGGTGTAGGAAAGCCATTCCGTGTTGCCGATCCAGACGCAGTTCGTGAAGGCGCTCCCGCCCGAGGCGCCTTCGAGACGCACACAACCGCCGTCGGACGTGCTTTTCACCTCCGTGCAGTTGCCGGCGAAACGGCAGCGCCGCGCCGTGACCGGGCACGCGGTCGCGTAGATCGCTGATCCGCCGTTGTCGCTGGTGCCGTGGATTGTGGAGACGTTGAAGAACACACCGTTCGTCACGAAAAGACAATCGTCGAAAAAGGCGTGGTCGAACGTGGAAAGGTAAACCGCGCCACCCCACCCGCAACCTCGCTCGTTCGCATACATGTTGCCCTCGAAGACCGTGTTGGTGACGGTGAGGACGGTTGCCGCGGTGCCGGTGGCATTTATGGCTCGTCCGCTCGCCTTCACGCTGCGGCCGTTGTTCTGGAAGGCGCAGTCGCGGACCGTAAGCGCGCCCGCGCCGGTCTTCTTGATCGCGCGGTTCTTGCCGCGGTAGAATCGGACGCGCTCGAACGTCACCGCAACGGAATTGGCGAGCGTTAGGATGTCGTTGGCGTTAGCGCCGTCGATCACGGAAGCAGCGCCGGACGCGCGCAGGTCGGCGGACGCCTCGCCGTCGAAACCGCCGCGGATCGTCACCTCGCCGGTCGCCGTCAGCGAAACGGCGGCACTGAGGGTGAACGTCTCGCCCTTAAGCCAGATCTCGCCGCCCGCGGCCACAACGGTCATCGCCTGCGCGAGGGTCATCGGCTTCGCCCATTCCGTTCCGTCGCCCGTTCCGTCCGCCCCCGCCGTCACGCGGTAGATGTCCGCCCGCGCGCCCGTTGCCGCGAAGGCCAATAGAAATGCCATAGACCGGGTGATGTAGCGACGCAGTTTATCAGTACTCATTTTCCCGCTCCACTAGCAACCCATAGGGAAGGCCGGTGAAACACCGGGTTCGTTTCAATGGTTGTCACGAATTATACGGGGGTGGCGAGCATAGTCAACCGCGAAAATCCGCAAGTGCCGATACCCGATTGTTCGCAAGACATTTATCCGTAAAAGTTCCAAAAGCATCAATAGTCACGCCTTCCATTCGTGTTTTTTGCGACAGCCTTTGGAGCAACCCCACTTTTCGGCGGACTTCTTACAAAGCGGGGCGTCGCGCTGACGGGACCCGTCTGGAATCGCCATTGCCTGAAGTGCCATAGCGCGGACAACGCGAAGGGGAAAATCGTGCAGACCGCTGAAAAGACAGAGTGGCGCACGGTGTCGTATGAACGCCTCTACGAGGCCAGGCAGATTTCCCGCGCGACATCGTGGGCTGAGGCCGGGAATAACCCGGCGTACGGTTTCGGTACGGCGGCAAGTCCGTTGATGAATAAACTCGACGGTTCACACCATGGGTTTAGGGCGTACAGAGGATCCGGGGTATCGTCCGATGCCTTTTTATTTGGCATGGACGAAACGGTTCGATGTCTTGCCCAAGGATTTCGACGTCGTGCGCGATGCCGTGGACATTCCCGCGATCGACAAGGCGTACTACGAGTCGCACTGGCGGGGGCCGGTCTCCTTTATGAAAAGTGTCAATCTATATCAGGACGGGACATCAAACCTGAACCCTGAACCCAGACTCTTTAATCCTCGGTACGACGCAATGAAGTGTAATAGCACCCGACGATAAAGAACCCCATCCGCGTGTTTGACATCTCCTGCCATGCACTGATATTCTTTTGATTTATTCATGTGAGGGATACCTATGCCAACTAAAGAAACTGCCTCTCTGACATTCCGCGGGAAGACATGTGAGTTTCCCGTGATCACAGGATCCGAGAATGAGGTGGCCATAGACATAGCCGGTTTGCGCAAGCAGACCGGGGCGATTGCCCTGGATTACGGATATGTCAACACCGGCGCCTGCAAAAGCGCCATAACCTATCTGGACGGCGAGAAGGGCATCCTGCGTTACCGCGGTTATCCGGTGGAGGATCTGGCGCAGAACTCGCGTTTTGTTGAGGTGGCGTACCTGCTGATCAACGGACACATGCCCTTAAAAAACGAGCGCGAACAGTGGTCCGCGCTGCTGAACCGTCACTCGATGATGCACGAGGACATGCGGCACTTCTTCTACAGCTACCCTGAGCGTGCCCACCCGATGGCCATCCTCTCGGCAATGGTGGTCTCGCTCTCGACCTTCTATCCGGAACTCTCGCAACACCGCCCTGAAGAGCCGGACGAGGCCATCAACATCGCCGCAACCCGCCTGCTGAGCAAATTGCGCACTATCGCCGCGTTCTCTTACAAGAAGTCCATAGGCGAACCCTTCGTGTACCCGCGGCACGACCTTAAATACTGCGCCAACTTCCTTAACATGATGTTCAGCTCGCCGGTCTGCTCCTACGAGATCAAGCCCGAAGTCCTGCAGGCCCTCAACGTCCTGCTGATCCTGCACGCCGACCACGAGCAGAACTGCTCGACCGCGGCCGTGCGGCTGGTCGGCAGCGCCCGCGTCAACCTTTACGCTTCGGTGGCGGCCGGCATATGCGCCCTCTGGGGACCGCTGCACGGCGGCGCGAACCAGATGGTGATCAACATGTTGGAAGACATCCAGGCCAGCGGCAAAAGCGTGCGCGAATACGTCGACGACGTCAAAACCTCCAAAGGCGGCAAGCTGCTGTACGGTTTCGGACACCGGGTCTACAAGACCTACGACCCGCGCGCCAAAATTATCAAGGCTACCTGCGACAAGGTCCTGAAGGCCCTTAATGTCAACGACCAGTTGCTGGACATGGCACTGGAACTTGAGAGCATCGCCATTCGCGACGATTATTTCCTCTCGCGCAACCTGTATCCCAACGTGGATTTCTACAGCGGGATCGTATACCGCGCGATCGGCATCCCCAAAGAGATGTTCACAGTCATGTTCGCTTTAGGCCGCCTTCCCGGATGGATAGCGCAGTGGAAAGAGGCCCGCGAGGACCAGATGTTCAAGCTGCAGCGCCCGCGCCAGATCTATGTCGGCCCGAACGTGAGGAAGGTCAAGGCCGCCGAGCGCTCCAGCGAACTGTAAATTGCCTAGAACTTGACCGTCTTGTCACACTGAGGCCGTGTTGAAAAAGGTAGGACGGTTTTTCCGAAACCGCCGCGTACGCCTCGGTGATGCGTCCCTGCCAAACAAGCGCATTCCCGCACGTCCGGCAGCGGGTTTGCCTCATCTCTCCAACTCGAATTTCTCCACAACCGCCTCTTCCGGGCCGTTTTTCACGATCTTCTCGATCTTTGCCTCAACCTCGTTCAATTTGCCGGTGCATAACTTCACCAGTTTCTGACCCTCCTCGAAAAAGGCCACCATGCGGTCGAGATCAACCGCTCCCGACTCCATCGTTTCGACTATCTCCTCCAGCCTTTTCAGCGCTTCCTCAAAACTGATTTTCTCGTCCTTCTTTGACATCTTCCGCCCTCCTTATTAATTGTGCGCCTGATTGTTCTCCGCATCCGCAGCAATGCCTAAAAAAACCTTTGTGTCCTTCGCGCCTTTGTGTGAGACATCGCCCGAACATTGCCACATTAACCATTTCAGGAAACTTCATATGATTCATGGTCTCCCGCTTTCCCGCTCACAGTTGATTCAATAAAGCCGTCCTTGACCTGTGTGCGCAACGCCGCTCCCGCCGCCACATCCGCAACCGAGCGCACCAGAATACCGTCCGCCCTGCGCGTCAAACTGTAACCGCGCCGCATGACCGACATAGGGCTAAGCAACAGCAACTGCCGGTCAAGCAGGACAAGCCCCGCGCGCCGACGTTCCAAACTCCTGGCGCACGCCTGAGCCATAGCCCCGCAAAATGTAACAATGCGCTGGCGCAGTTGACCGAGATGCCGCTCACGCAGCGCGTCCAGGCGGGCGAACGCCTCGACCGACCTGCGTCTATGCGTCTGTGTCAGGCTCCGCGCCGCATGTTCCATGCGCATGCACAAAGTATCCACCATCTGCGCGCGGCGCTCAGTGAGACGAATAGGATGCCGCAAGGCGGACGCCGCGCCGGCCGCCGCCAGCCGCCCCCGCAGTTCAGCCACCCGGCCCTGCAAGGCGTTCCGGATCTGCCGCGCTTGCCGGGCGATGTCAGCCTCAAAATCAACCTTCGGCCTGACCGTCAGCTCCGCCGCCGCGGACGGCGTCGGAGCGCGCACGTCCGCCGCGAAATCGCACAGCGACACGTCGCTCTCGTGACCGACCGCCGATATCACCGGTATCGCCGAGTCCGCCACGGCCCGCACCACGCACTCCTCGTTGAATGCCCAAAGGTCCTCCAGGCTGCCGCCGCCGCGGCCGACGATCAGCACATCCGCCGGCCATTCGCTGCCCCGCCCGTGCCAGCGGTTGAAAAAACGCACCGCCTCAGCGATCTCCTCCGCCGCCCCCGCGCCTTGCACCCTGACCGGGAACAGGCGCAGTTGAATGTTCGGGAAACGGCGCATAAGCACCGTGATGATGTCGTGAATCACGGCGCCGGTCGGCGAGGTTACCACCCCGATGCGTTGCGGCAACTTCGGCAACGGGCGTTTGCGCCCGCTGTCGAAAAGCCCCTCACCCTGCAGCCTGCGCTTCAGCTCCTCGAAACGCAGCATCAGCTCGCCCGCGCCGACCGCCTCGACCCGCAGTACCTTCAACTGCAGCTTGCCGCCCGGCTCGTAATATGTGATCTCAGCGTATATGCGCACACGGGCTCCATCGCCGAAGACCACACTCGACGGCAACGTCCGCCGCGTCTGGGCATTCATGATCCCGGCCATCTGCGCGTTCGCGTCCTTAAGCGTGAAGTACGTGTAGCCGTAATTGCCAGCGACCCTAGCGCCGGAGAGTTCCCCCTCGACCCAGACGCGTCCGACCCCGCCCTCCAGCGCCCGGTTTATCAGCCGTGACAGCTCGGTGATCGAATAAATCTTTCTGTTGCCAAGACTTTCCACACCGATCATCCCGTTTAAGTGCCCCCATCCGCTTCCCTGAAGCGGTATGGCGTTATAGAGCGCGCCCTGCCGGTCTCCCGGTCAAGGTCTATGATTGCGCCCTCCAGCACGCCCGGGCCTTTGGCAATCTCGAACTTGACCGGTATGCCGGTTGTGAATTTCTTGAGAACCGGCGCGATCTCGCGCCCTATGACTGAGTGGGCAGGCCCCGTCATGCCTATGTCAGTGATGTACGCCGTGCCTTTCGGCAATATCACGGCATCACTGGTCTGCACATGCGTGTGTGTGCCGAACACCGCCGCCACCCGCCCGTCAAGATAGTGGCCCAGCGCGATCTTCTCAGATGTGGCCTCGGCGTGAAAATCAACGATCACCGGCAAGTTGCGCGGCAACGTCGCCAGCAACGCGTCCATGGCGCGGAAAGGGCAATCCGCCGGATTCATGAAGACCCGCCCGATCAGGTTCACCGCCACAAACGAACCGACCGCGGTCTGCACCGTCGCGTGCCCCTGGCCGGGCGTGCCCGGCGGCGTGTTGAGCGGACGCAAAAGCCGTTTCTCGCCTGAGATGCTGGACTCCAGTTCCCTTTGGCCCCAGGCATGGTCGCCCAGCGTGATCACGTCCGCGCCGGCCTTGAAAAGCTCTGCCGCAAGAGCCAGCGTGATGCCGTTGCCTGCCGCCGCGTTTTCACCGTTGACCACCACGGCGTTCACCGCGTTCTCGCCGCGAAGACGCGCCGCCACCTCAGTAAAAACGCGCCTCCCCGTGCCGCCCACTATGTCTCCCACCACCAGAATCTTCATCTGAGACCACCCGAAACTCTTTCATTTGGCGTACTCGACGCAGCGCATTTCCCGCACCACGACAACTTTAATCTGCCCGGGGAACTGCATGTTGGCGCCGATCTGCTGACTTATTTCGCGTGCCATCACCATGGCTTCGTTATCGTTCACATGCCCTGGATCAACAATGACGCGCACCTCGCGCCCGGCCTGCACCGCGAAGGTCTTCTTCACTCCCGGGAAGCTGTTGGCGATAGCTTCCAGACGTTCCAAACGCTGAACATAAACCCCCAGGGTCTCGGCCCGCGCCCCGGGCCGCGAGCTCGAAATGGCGTCCGCCGCCGAGCAAAGCACCCCGTAAAGCCCCTCCGAAGGCACGTCCCCGTGATGCGCGGCCACGCCGTTCACCACCACCGCGTCCTCGCCGTGCTGCTTCAGAAACTCCGCGCCCAACAAGGCGTGCACACCCTGAGACTCCTGGTCGAGGGCTTTGCCGATGTCATGAAAGAACCCGACTCGCCTTGCGATCGCCGGGTCAAGACCCAAATCCGGCGCCATCATGCCCATCAGGTGCGAAACTTCGACCGAGTGCCGCAACACATTCTGCGCGTAGCTGGTGCGGAACTTCAGCCGCCCCACGCATTTGAGCACTTCGGCAGGCACACTGAGCACATGCGCCTCGTACGCGGCCGACTCGCCGGCCTCGACGATCGTCTTTTCCATATTCTCTTTGACGCTCTCGACCACCTCTTCGATACGGGCAGGATGAATGCGCCCGTCCGCCACCAGTTGCTCCAACGCCTGCCTGGCGATTTCACGGCGGACCGGATCGAACCCAGATATAACCACCGCTTCCGGCGTGTCGTCGATCAGCATGTTCACGCCCGTCACCGCTTCCAGCGTCCTGATGTTACGGCCCTCCCGCCCGATGATGCGACCCTTGATGTCATCGCTCGGCAAAGGCACAGTGCAGGTCATCATCTCGCTGGCATGGCTCAAAGAGAAACGCTGCACAGCCGCCGCCACAATGTTGGCGGCTTCGCGGTCGGCCGTCTCCTTGGCTTCCTCCTGAATGCGCCGGATCAGACCGCCCGCCTCGCGCCGGATTTCCTGTTCAGCCCGCTGGTGTATCTCGCGTTTGGCCTCTTCATGGGTCATGCCAGCCAGACGCTGCAAGAACTGCGCGGCCTCGGCATACTTTTTATCGGCATCGGACAGCTTTTGTTTCAAGTCTGCCGATTTTAGCTGGACCTCTTCCTGTTTCTGCGCGACCGCCTGGTCTTTTTTCTCCAGCAGGATCGCCTTCTTGTCCATGTTCTCTTCACGGACAGTCAAGCGCTCTTCAATGTCCTGAAGCTCCTTGCGGCGCGCCTTGGTGCTCTTTTCGAACTCCTCCCGCGCCTTCACCACCTCGGCCCGCGCCATGATGTCGGCTTCCTTAAGGCGGTTCTTGGCCTCGTTGTCCGCCTCGGTCAGTTTGTACTGCGCCTGTTTTTCTATGGCGTCCGCCTGCCAGCGGCCTATCAGGCCGCGCAAGGCATAGCCACCCAACATGCCCGCCAAACCGAAAAGCAAACCGACCGTCGCGTCGCTAACATCGTACCATGTGAAATTTGTCATAAAAATCCTAACGCGTTGCCGCAATATCAGCTTTTCACTTCCGCGGCCAGAAAACCGACATCCCGCCCTCCATCTTGGCGAGCCGTTTTTCACCGCACCATGTCCTTCAGGCCCGCGCGAAATTATCTGAAGCGAACTTCCAGTTCAGCATTTGACCCAGCACAGCCTTCACGTAATCAGCCCGGCGGTTCTGCCAGTCGAGGTAGTAGGCGTGCTCCCACACGTCCACCGTCAGCAGCGGCGTCACGCCTTTCAGAGTCAGCGGGGTCTCGGCGTTTGGCGTCTTAACCACCTTGAGACTTTTGCCGTCCGCAACCAGCCAGGCCCAGCCGCTGCCGAACTGTTTAACCGCCGCGTCCGTCATCGCCGCCTTGCAGGCTGCCACAGAGCCGAAAGCCTTTTTCACGGCCTCGGCCAGCGCCGGCGACATCTCGCCCCCTTGGCCCTGCGGCGCCAGCGAGTGCCAGTAAAAAGTGTGGTTCCACACCTGCGCCGCGTTGTTAAAGATAGCCGCGTAACGCTCATGCCCTGCACTGCCGCGCACGACCGTTTCCAAAGCCTGGCCTGCGAAGGGCGAATCCGGCAGAAGTTTTAGCAACGTGTTGACATACCCTTGGTGATGCTTGCCGTAATGGAACCCGATCGTCTGCGCCGATATGACAGGGCTCAGCGCGTCCTGCGCGTATGGCAATGGCGGCAAAGCGATTTCCGTCTGCTTGCCCGCGCCGTCACATTGCCGGGAAGTGGCGCAACCGCCCGCGACCGCCGCACCAGCCGCGACCGCCATGAACCCACGCCGCGAAAATCCGCCTTCATCGCCCTTCTGAAGTATGTGCATGTTGTTCCTTACTTTTGCTTTGATTTGATTTATTCTACCAGCGGCACGCCTTAAACTCAATCCGCTTGTTGCGATCATCTGCCAACTCCCCTTTGCGCCGTTTCCGGTCATTTGCTAGACTGCAAACCATGCTTTCGCTCTTGTCAGTCAAAAACCTTGCCATCGTAGAAGAGGTCTCCGTCACCTTCGGTCCCGGCCTCAACACCATCACGGGCGAAACCGGCGCCGGAAAATCCGTGCTGATGGGCGCGCTGGACCTGGTGCTGGGCGGACGCGCCGACAAGTCCGCCATACGCGAAGGGGCTTCAGAAGCGTGGGTCGAAGCCTGCTTCAATCTCGCCGACACCCGCGCAGTGGACGCTCTGCTGAACCAGTCCGGCCTGCCTGCCTGCGAGGAAGGCGCACTCCTGGTGCGACGCTCCATCGCCATTTCAGGCTCCGGCCGCTGTCTGGTGAACGACGCGCCCGCCACCGTTCAGACATTGCGCAAACTCGGCGACCTGCTGGTCGATATCCACGGGCCCAACGACCACCAGTCACTGCTGGATCAAAATTATCAGCGTGATGTGCTGGACGCTTACGGGCATTGCGGATCAGCTCTCGCGGCGTATCAGACTGTCTGGCGTGAGTTGAAAGTGATGGAGAACCGTCTGCAAACCTTGACCGGCGACAGTGCCGACATCGCCGAAGAGATCGCCCGCCTGCAGCACATGGTGGATGAAATCAGCCGGGCCGGTCTGACCGAGGCCGACGAGACCGACCTGATCCGGCAACACGCCGAAGCCGCCAACGCCGAGCAGATCCTCTCTTTGGGCAGCAATATCGCCACGGAACTGACTGACGGCGACGCTTCAATTTTCGACATGCTCGTCAACATGCAGTCGCAACTGTCCGAACTCGCGCTCGTCCTGCCGGCCGCCGCAGAGTGGCGCAACGAACTGCAGGGCACAGCCATCCAGATTCAGGAAACAGGGCGTGCCATCAACGAATTGCTCAGCCGCATCGAGAACGATCCCGACAACCTTCGCCGCCTGGAAGAACGCATGTCCGCGGTGCAACGGCTCAAACGCAAATACGGACGCACCGTGCAAGAGATTCTGGCCACCCGCGAGAAGCACGAGGCGCGCCTGAACGATCTGGCCACCCGCACCGAACAGGTGGAGCGGCTGCAGAAGGAGATCGCATCAGCTAAAGAAATTCTCACCGCCAAGTCCGCCGCGCTCAGTGCCGGTCGCGGAAACGCCGCAGGTAAGCTGGCGCGCGTCATCACCGCGGAACTGCACGGGCTCGGCTTCATGAAATCCGGCTTCGCGGTGGATCTGGCCGCGTGCGATCCGGCACCCGAAGGCGCGGACATCGTCTCCTTCGGCTTCGCGCCCAACCCGGGCGAACCAATGCGCGCTCTCAAGGCCATCGCCTCCAGCGGCGAGATCGCGCGCGTCATGCTGGCCGTGAAAACCGTGCTGGCGGCGCACGACAGCATCCCGGTGCTGGTTTTCGACGAGATCGACGCGAATATCGGCGGAGAGATCGGACGGGCGGTCGGGCAGAAGATGCGCCGCGTGGCCGAAAACCGACAGGTCATCTCAATCACCCACCTGCCGCAGTCTGCCGTTTACGGCCGTCAGCATTATGTGGTCACCAAAGATGTGGCCAAAGGCCGCACCAAAATGCGGATCACGGCCTTGGACGCCGCTGGGCGCGTCGACGAGATCGCCCGCATGTTGGGCGGCAAGGGCCTCACCAGCGTCATCGAAAGCCACGCCCGCGAGCTGCTGGCATCTGCCGCCGTCAAGCCGTAACCATAAATGCCTGCTTGTGCCCTTTCTTTTATGCAAACGGTTAGCGGCACGGCGAGCCAGAATCGCGTTTTGATTTAAGGTTCCGGTCACTGCCCGATCGCACCATGCCGCTCTTCAAGCAGCATCCAGCGCTCGAAAGCGCTCTCCAACTCCTTTTCAACAGCGGCCAGACGCGCGCGGGTCTCGACGGCCTTGGCCGGCTCCCGCTGATACAGCGCCACATCGCATAAAGCAGCCTGCAACGCCTCGATCTCCTGCTCCAGCCGATGTATGCGCTCAGGCAGTTCCAGCCGCTCGCGTTTTTCGTTGAAACTGAGCCGGCCATCGCGCCTTCCCGTCCGCATTGTTTGCTCTGCTTGCTCGCGGTCTTCCGCGTCATCTGAGACCGGCGGCGTCATTGCGGCGCGCTGTAACAGCCAGTCCGCGTATCCGCCCGGATAAACGCCGACCTTGCCGCCGCCCTCCAGCACGAATGTGCCGGTCACCACATTGTCTACAAAATCACGGTCATGGCTCACCAGCAGCAATGTGCCAGGATAATCTGCCAGCTGCTCCTCCAGCATCTCAAGCGTCTCGATATCCAGATCGTTGGTGGGCTCGTCCATCACAAGCAGATTGCCCGGCTGGACAAAAAGCTTCGCCAACAGCAGACGCGCCCGCTCGCCGCCGGACAGCGCCTTGACCGGCATGCGCGCGCGGTCCGGCGTGAATAAAAAGTCCTGCAGATACCCGTAAACATGCTTGCGCGTCCCGCCGATCACGATCTCCTCCCGGCCTTCCGCCAGGTTTTCAACCACCGTGCCGTCCAGATCAAGCTGACCGCGCAACTGGTCGAAAAACACCAATTTGACGTTGGAACCGATGCGCACGCTGCCCTCTGTCGGCTTCAAACTCCCGCATAGCAGATTAAGCAGGGTGGTCTTGCCGGAACCGTTGGGCCCGATGATCCCGACGCGCTCGCCGCGCAGCACTTTCACCGACAGTCCGCTTACCAGAGGCTCGCCGCCGGGATACGCGAAACTGACCCCCTCGGCCTTCAGCACCAGATCCCCCGAGGCATCGCCTGAGTTCAGGCGCAGGTTGCTCACCCCGGAAGACAAGCGGCGCCTGCTGAACTCCTCGCGCATTTTCAGCAGCGCGGCCACGCGGCCCTCGTTGCGCGTGGTGCGCGCCTTGACCCCACGCCTGATCCACGCCTCCTCTTGCGCGAGCTTCTTGCTCTTGCGCTCCCAGTTCACGTCCTCGTCGTTCAGTAGCTCCAGCTTCCGACGCAAGAAAGTCATGTAATCGCAATCCCAGCCCGCCAGGCGCCCGCGGTCAAGATCCAGAACCTTGACCGCCACCTTCTTCAGGAAGACACGGTCAGGGGTCACGAACAGACAGGCGCAACGGCTTTTTTTAAGATAATTCTCAAGCCATTCAATGCACCCGATGTCCAAGTGGTTGGTCGGCTCGTCCAGCAACAGCACATGCGGATCGGAAACCAGCGCGCAGGCGATCATCACCCGGCGACGCATGCCGCCTGAAAGACAGTTGAACCGGGTCTCGCCCGCCAACCCCAATTGCGTCAGAAACGGCGCCGCCCCGGGATGGTGTCCGTCCTTTAACTCGCAAGGCATGGCTTGTTCGATAATGTCAGCCACCGTGCCATCCATGTCACACGGGACATCCTGCTGAAGATATGCGACGCGAACACCGGGCTGGCGCAGGATCTCCCCTCCGTCAGGCTGAATCAAACCGGCTATGACCTTGAGCAGGGTGGACTTGCCCTCGCCGTTCCGCCCGGTCACGCAGGCGCGGTCGCCGGACTCGACCGTGAAACTCACCTTGTCCAGCACATCCTGTACGCCGAACCTGACGCTGATTTCGCGCAATGATATTAAAGCCATAAAATACAGCACCTTTTGCAAACAAGCGCCGTAGTTTATCGCACCGGCCCCAATCCGCAAAGCCACAAAACCGGAGAAACGCAATTGCTTGGCACAACCCTTATAACAAGTTGCCGCGCAAAACCTAACCCCTTTGAACTTCTGCGCTTCTGCGCTTACTGCGAAATTTCAGTCGCAAGGCTTAAGACAATATGCTATAAATCTATTGTTTCAAGTGTGTTTTTAACTTGGTTAACCGAAAGGAGTTTGTCATGGGCAAAATGTTTTCCGCGGCCTGCGCGGCTTTGGCTATATTGACGCTCGTGTCGCATGGTGACGTGGTTGTTTTCAAATCGGGCGACCGCCTGACCGGCACCGTAAAATCCGTCGCTGACGGCAAAATGGTCTTCGATTCCAAGGCGGCCGGCGCGCTCACCCTCAACACGGCGGACATCGAGACCTTCTCCACCGAAGCCCCGGTCGAAGTCGTCAAACCGGACGGCACCTCACAAATGCTGAAAGTCGCCGCGTCTGAAGGCGGAGCGGTCAGTGTGCTGCCCGCTGGCGCCGCGCAGCCGCAGAACATGGCCATAGCCGACATGGCCAAAGTCAACCCGGAGAAACCGCGCTGGAAGGGCGCTGTCGTGGCAGGCGTGACCATGGTGCGCGGCAACACCAAGAGCACGGCCGCGAACATAGACGCCAACGCCCAGCTCCGCCGCGAAAACGACCGTATCTCGTTGGCTGCCGGCTATTACTACGCCAACCAGCGCGATAACGCCACCCGCCAGGACAACACCACGCTCAACAGTTGGCTCGTTAAAGGCCAGTACGATTACTTCTTCTCAGAAAAGCTGTACGGCTACGGCAACATGAAGTTCGAAAAAGACCGCATCGCTAACCTGGACTTGCGGTTGACCACCGGCGCCGGTCTCGGCTACCAGTGGATCGAGCAGGCTGACCTGAACTTCTCGACAGAAGCCGGTCTGGCGTACGTGAACGAGCGCTATTTCAACCCCTCCGAAACACGCCAGAACATGGCGGCCCGTCTGGCCTACCATCTGGACAAATCCTTCAACGACAAGGTCAAGGCCTTCCACAACTTGGAGTATCTGCCCAGCCTGGAACGGGCCGACACTTTCCTTGGCAACGCGGATGTCGGGTTGCGCGCGGCCCTGACATCCAGCTTGGCCTTCGAGGCCAAAGCCCAGTTGGCCTACAATTCGCAACCCTCCGCAGGCCGCGAGAAAAAGGACATGCGCTACATCCTCGGACTCGGCTGGACTTTCTGAGCAGATGCGAGAAATGAGAAAACGGGCGGCGACCGCCGCCCGTTTTCTTTTTTTGTCAAACCGCCTATCCGCTAACCAACCGCTCAACGGTGCGCACGGATGACTTCCAGGCACGCTTTGACATCTTGTTCGACCGTACGCGAAACGTTATCAAACTCTACGCCGACATGTCCGCTGAATTTCTGTCGCTTCAACTCCGCCAGCACAGCGGGCATGTCTCCCACACCTTTGCCATAGACCACATCTGGGCTGCCGCCCTT